>JAMDCG010000058.1 GCA_023489425.1 Thermoplasmatota archaeon | reverse complement strand
GAATGGTTCGTTCGCCTCATTATTTGGTATTATTATCAAAAATTTCACCTCTTAGTTCATCAATGGTTTTACTTACAGTCTCAATTGCATCCTTTGAAAAAGGATTCAACCTGATAGTGTCCAGAAGGGTTAAGGAACCCTGTAAGGAATAGACATCAGACATCTGATCCAGAATGATTCTAGATCTAGTTTTCAATTCAGTTTTACTGGAGATTCTGGAAGATAACATGGAAATTATATAGGGTATTACCTGAAGTTCTATCATCAGGTGATCATGCTCATCAGATTTCATGGGAATAATATTATAACCAGGGAAAAGAGCTGATATTATATTTTCTGATCCTAAAAATGAAATGTCATTTATGAACAGTATATTTCTCAATTTCAGATCATCTAAGGAAAGAGGACCAAATAGCGGATGTATGCTTATTATCTTTCCAGCAAATTTTTTGAACGGATTCTTTGAGGATGATATCTCAATAATTTTCCCTGTAGCACCAAACTCATTTATAATACCCAGGGCAACTGAGGCTGGAACAGCCAGAAATATAAATTCAGCAATCTTCATTTCTTCCTTTAATTTCCCATAATCCTGGATATCAACTCCTCTCACTTCATGTCCAGTGCCTTTGAATAAATTCAGGAGAGTAGCTCCAAACCTACCGGAAGAACCCACAACCAGTATTTTCATATCAATCACACTCCACAAGAATTTTCTTGAATCCACTCGGTTTTAGCAAATCATCAAAGGAAAATTTCTTCAATTTATTATTGAAAGTGTCTATCTTAAGATTAAGTTCATCAGTTCGAATACTAATTTTTAGGTCATAATCTTCTATGCTGCCACACACTATATGCGAACCTCTTGAGATTGCCGCTTTAATGAATGGATGCTCCCTATCACAGTTGTGGTATATTTCATCTCCAGTCAGGCATATAATTCTTCCAATTTGATATTCTGCTGTTTCACAATCACATTCTTCTTCTGACTTACCAGATATCAAACCTGCCTGTGCCTGGGTAGTTAGTTCAAAAAGTGCATTAACGAAACTGCGTTCCTCAACTGACCTTACACCAATTCTTCTGATAACCCTCAATTCTTGATTTCTATCACGAAGGGTAACACCTTTCCTTAGCTTTTCCTGAAATATAAGGCGTGATAATTCTATTCTTTTCCTGAACATATCTGTAATTTCAAGAGTATTCAATAGAAGATCTTCTCTTAATTTTTCAAGATTATCATCTGTTTTCTCATTGCCTATAAAATAAACCACTTCTTTTTGTGTTCATCGTGCTAGATAGTGTCTAGCAATATAAACCTTTCTTTAGATGATTACAATCTTACTTTATCCCAAATTAGCATTGTATTCAGAAAAATTCTGATATATACTCCACGCAGCCATTCTTAATAGAATCAATAATTAACATACACATTATTAATATGAACATTCTTCATTTCAACTTTAAAACAATAGTTATAATCCCCACAATAAGTCATTCTGAGGCGCATTTCTCTTCATTCAACACCCATTTAACGTTGAAAAAACCAAAATATTACAATTAAAATAAGGGAAAATTTTGGGATAAACTTCTCATTTACTATATTGAATGGTTTGAGGAATTTTAATAGATGATGCGTTCAGAAATTCTGACAAGGAATTTAACGAATCAATCATTGTTCCTAGAACCCTCTTCTGAGAAAAATATCTACCCTCATCATAGATTGCATTGATCTTTAGTTCTCTATTATAGCGATCTAATTTCAGGTCAACTCTACCTATTATTCTGCCACCATGAAGGAATGGCATGCAGTAGAACCCATATTTTCTTTTATGTTCTGGAATATACATTTCCATTCGGCTATCAAAATTGAATATCTCTTCTGTCCTCTTTCTGTCTATAGTTAGATTATCAAAGGGAGAAAGCAGGACAGATGGTGGCATCCAATTATTTTCAAGATTTTCCAGATATGGTATATCCTTTTTTAGTATGAACCATTTTTTTCTCATCTTTGAGTTATTATTGGTTATTTCTACCGGTACTATAACTGATTCATCCTGAAGTTCGTTCACGATTTGAACTCCATTAGAAATACTAACAGGAGAATAATGCCTTTTGATCTGCTCTGGAGAGGCAATACCAAGTGACTCAAGGGATTTCTGAAATACTACCTTTTCGACCTCTTTCCTGTCAATAGTGTTCTTCTCCGTTAACCCACTAAAATCACTATCAGGGACATTCCACACCTTCTGGTTTGATTCTGTTCTATCACATATAATTAATTCTCCCATTCTGTGCATCAGGTTAAGCAGTAAATTTACCTTTCTTTCATGCCCCCAGCCACTTATTCCAGATTCAATTTTTAACTCTGAAAGTTTGTTTGATGTTGTTGGTCCGGTTGACCTGATAAACTCTTTAATCTGTTCAATTGAAGGCTTTATTTCGGGATGTGTTTTCAAATATCTTTCCTTTCTTTCATTCATACTCATTTTTAAAATATGCAGATCGTCAATAATTGAAATAGATGCCTGATGAGCATAGGATTCAACCAGAAGATGATCTCTGTATATTAGGTCTAGAAGATTCTGCCTGTTAAAGTTACCCAATCTGCTCCAGAGGGTAAGGAAATGACTTCTTTCTACTGTGTACACAGGATCGATCTGGACGTATTTTAAATCCTTAAAAATTACCAAAATTTTCTGCTTCCCATTCAATCTCTTGCCCGGCTTTTCCGAAAGGTGCTGCCGAATAATAGAGAATCTGGCAACATCTTTCATTGATACCTGAACAATGTCCCTATCCATATGGAATGGTATAATCTACAGTATATTAAAAAAGAGATCATTCATCCCTGTGAAATTTCATTTAAACAGAGTATGGCCTTAAGGAGTTATTTCAATTATATATTAGAAGAATCTCTGGTTAGTGATAAATAGGTGGAAAATTTAAAAAGGAATTACCAATAAAACAACCAAGGGTAGATAATTACATCCAAAATTGGCAAAGGTGGATTAATATTGTAATACGCGATTGGTAATTATTAACATATGCACATAAAAACATCAAAGGAGTTTTATACAGAAATGGGTGTCGATTGGCTTTCAGCGAGAAAAAACACTGCCCAGACTGAGAGTGAATTATCATATCTCAAAGGTATCCTAAGAAATGGTTCAACAATATTGGATCTGGCCTGTGGGTATGGAAGATTTTCGATTCCCCTTGCAGAATATGGGTATACCGTTTATGGGATGGATATCACTCCAATTTTCATTGAAAGAGCCAGGGAAGAGGCTAAGAAAAGAAGCCTGAATATTGAATTCAAAAACGGGAACATGCAAAACATTCCATACCCGGAAGATTCATTTGACTATGTCATTTGCATGTGGAACGCATTCAGCGAGCTTTCCAATGAACATGAACAAATCGAAGTTATTCACGAAATATACAGGGTACAAAAGGAAAAAGGAATTGCAATTATTGAACTGAGAAATCACAGATCTAGTGGAATTGTGGAAAAAAACTTTATTGGTGGGTTTGAAGCAATGCCCAGCTTCAATCATACCAGAGGCAGTATCAAACGGTTGATGCGTCTCTCTGGAGTGGTGAATTATAAGATATTTCTCGATAATTTTGGCGGAAGAAAAAGGTTAATTCTTGAAATAGTTAAAATTTGATTGAAATCGAACAAAAATATTAACATATGCACGAACTAAATTACCGTTTGAGAATGTTTAATTATCACTGTAAATCATCTAATAACACTAATTCATTATAAATTAAAATGCATCAAAATAGGGAAAAAATGAGCATTCACATTACATACACTTACAGAAAAATGAAAATCACTCAAAATCAAAAATTCACTATTTTACCTATAAGCCACTGGAGGGATTTGAACCCCCGACCTGCTGATTACAAATCAGCTGCTCTACCTACTAAGCCACAGTGGCGTTAAACTGGTAATCTTTCTTATTAGAAATACTTTAAGAAAAATCTTA
>JAMDCG010000011.1 GCA_023489425.1 Thermoplasmatota archaeon | reverse complement strand
AATTTAAATTAGTAAATTTTATAAAGATATTTTACGACAGAAAAAGTAAATAAAATCAATGGGGATGAGGTTTAGTGATAGAAAAAAATTGCATGTGTCGTTGTGGCCCATTCAAAATAAGCCTGATCCCTCCAGGTATGCTTAAACCACTTATATTGAGAATCCTCCAGGGAAAACCCATGCACGGTTACGAGATAATGAAGGAGATTTCCATGAGGACAGATGGACTCTGGAGGCCAACTGCAGGTTCAATCTATCCGGCCCTGAGCTCCCTTGAGGATGAGGGATATATAGAGAGGAAGGAAATGAGCCAGGGAAACAGGATAAGGCAGGTATACATGATCACAGACAGCGGAAGGGAGGCAATGAAGGATGTTGACATACTGTCATCTGACTGGATTGAAGGACTGAAGAAGCTCAGCAGGTTATGGTAGAATATTTGAAATTCAACGAAAAGAGGCAAATGAAATTTGACTTCAACGCTGATTCATCATTCTATATATTGAGAATCTGCTGATTTTTGAAATTTTGAATAGGAATAGGGCATGAGGCGGTATTTTTCTTCAGTTTACAGTTTAAAATCTATTGACTTATAAGTCCTTGATCCTCAATCTATATGAATTTAAAAAGATAACATGATCTCCCTGTTATACTTCAACGAAAAATCCAGGCTTATGTCTTCATTACCTGTCTTTTCCATGGTCTGGAAGAATGATCTGTATGCCTGGTCTATCTGGGAATATGGGAGCATTGTGATAACTTTCAGCTCATTATCCACGATCCTCATGAACTGCCTGAACCTTATTACCGGTATATCCATCATTCTGTTCCTCCATTCTGTGAGCATTGGATCTTCAAAATTCACAGAATAAATACCGCTTTTACTATCAATCACATTAAGCGTGTTATCATCCACCGCTGATCCTGTATATATGATTGCACTAAGTCCGTGACCTGAATGGATATTATTTGAACTTTCGCTGATATAACCCTCCTTTAGAAACTTTTCATTGAAATTTCTATGGTCATTGACAGGTATGGATATCTGGATCATGCCCAGTGTGAAAACTTCGTGCATCCTGTCCATTATGCTGATTAGTCCGGGTGTGGGCCCAATGGTTTCGATCTGGCCTTCTTCGCCGTCAGTGTATTTTGAAAGGATGCATGAAATTCTGTTCTTTACAGAGTGATGATACCTGAAGTAAAATGCGAGCAGCCCATCCTTAAGGTTGATCCTGTTCACCACAACAGATGGCACATTTATAAGATCGTTGATGTATTTCCACTTATCCACATGGTTTATCCTCGATTTTATAACATAATGAGTCCCTATGTTCTTTGCATCATACTTCTTCAGGAATATCCTGTTCTTCTGTGGTTCGCCAAAAGAGCCTGGAAAATTGATAAAGAGGAATTTCTTTCCTTGCTCATCGGAAATTGTTACGGGTATTCTTGCATTGACCTCTCTGGATGCCTGGAAAATTTCATTGTCCTGCTTCATTGTCAAAACCATTCTCCTGTCTAGTACCCTGTCAATGTCGCCAAAGTCCATAGAATACTATTTTGAAATAGATTAAATATTTATCTGTTCAGGAATAATACGTAATTAGAACCTGACAATCAATAACTTTAATATTGCACTTTATTATTTACAACTATGATTGTAGTGCAAAACCATATTCCGGTTAACGAGAATTTCAGGGAGGAGTTTGAACGGAGATTCAGCAGGAGAAACAGGGATGTTGATAACTTTCCAGGCTTTATAAGAAATGACATATTGCGGCCAGATGAGGGCAATGAGTATGTTGTCATGACTTTCTGGAGGAGTATGGATGATTTTCACGCTTGGGTAAATTCTGATGATTTCAAGAAGGCTCATTCCAAGCACATACCTGAAGGTATATTTGACGGTAAATCGCACCTCACGATCCATGAAGTTATCATAGGCACAGAAAATGCTGAAAAAGTTCAATAAATAGGTAGTTGAAACATACTTGAAGATCGTGAGAAGTTTTCTTAACCGATGTTCAGGGTAACTCGTTTGTCTCCTCTGATACAATTTCTTTAAGGGCATATGAAGAAATACATGTTTTTTTACACTTATTTTTGTTTTACAACTGATATTTGGCTCTTTCTATATTCATCACTTTTCTATATTTGCCCATAATTGCTGGGTTCTCCATACTACAACATTTCCTCTGACCCAATATACAATAACATAGTACCCCATATGAACTTCAATCCGTTTCCACTTTATTGCAATGTATATTATCCTTTCGCAGGGCAGTTTTAGTATGTAATTATCCTGATTCAGGATATTTGAGCAAGAAATCTCAGATCTTTAGAGAGGAGATGAATTGCGAACGAAACGACAATATAGATACGATTAATAAAGAGGGCATACCCATGGGCAGTGGGAACTCTAAGCCTGATAAACCATCTAAAAAGGATGGTGGGAGATGGAGTAAGACCTTCGGATCGCATGAAGAAGGCGTTGTCGGTGAAGGAAGAAGCTCCGGTGCTTTAGCGTGGAGAGGATGTCAGATACAAACATTTTATGGTAGATCCTGATTGATAGACATGACATGATAAAAGCAGTATCAGAACGACAACTTACAGATCAATTAATGGAAGGAATACGGCTACACAGATGGCATGGAAGTATATTTTGTCCTCAGTTCTGCTTCCATAGTTATTGAATTAATCAATGTAAAATCTGCAGGCTCTGAGAATGATATAAGGGATATAGAGAGGAAATCTCTCATGAAAGCTTCAAAACAGTTGAACCGCCGTAAGATAACGATCATAACATGAGACTACTGGAAGGAAGGGGATATAAATTATATTCCACTCTGTTACTGGTTGCTGAACACTGATAAATCAGGCTCGACTTGATTTCTGGATTTTTTAAAAGGGCGGATATTATTCAACTGCCTATTCCTACCGAACTGCTCTTTCTTTCACATTACGGAACAGATTAAGATCATCCCTTAAAACAACCCCATCCTTAAGTGCATCCATTATGAATTTGTCATTCTTCACTTTCATCTTGTTCACCTCTTCTGGTGTTAACAGGATTGTTTCATAACCTGGGGGAAAATCAATGTTTTTGAGTCTTTCAAGAATAGTTCCCCTGAACTGACCGATAATTAGAATATCTACATCACTCCAAAGATTGAAGTCACCCCTTGCGTATGAACCTATAAGGAGAACTGAGCAATTGAACTGAAGAGTATTTGCATATATGCCTGAATCCCTTATCACATCATTTCTTTTGGTTATCCTTCCTTCAATGATTTCCACTTCGCTTCAACCTCATTAATTATTCTTTCAGTGCATTCTATAGCTTCACTCGCGTCTTCCAGCGTATAATAATCTTCTGGAGTACCTTCAGACCAAACATCAGTATATCTTGTTGGAATGTAATATTTATCTATCTTTTTGGCTAAATCTACGATTTCCTTACTAAAATGTAGATCAACCAGAAGGAGAGAAATAGAGTGGCCGAAAGAACCTTTACCGATCCCACGCAAATAGGCCTTAACTGCATACTCTGCAGCCTGCTGGGCTTTAAAGCATGCCCAGTTGTAGAACTGTGATGATTTGTCGTTTATTGCAGATCTAAGAGTTGTTTGTGCATTCTTCATCCATCTGTTATACTCTTCCTCATCAAGATAACTGGTCATTTCATCAAATGAGTATCACGCAATATATTAATGTTGCCTGTAGATATTCTTAATATCCTTTCCCATATGACCAAAACGCCATTTCGGGAAAATATCATAGGGAAAGTATCCTGTACAAGATTGCAAGCACAGCAATACTGAAAAGATTGATTATAAACAGTGGGATGGAAAGGGCAAGACCATATTTTAAGGAGAATCCGTAGTAGACATAAATGGAAACCATCTCCTGTACAAGTATAAGCAACCCAAGAGCTATCACAGGCCTGTATACTCTTACATTGTTCTTCCTCATCTCAGAGGAAAACGTGTAAATTATGATCATTGATATTATCAGTTCTACTGAAAGAACTGTTATGTTAAGGTCCCACATTATTTCAGTCATACCCAATTCCCTTACTTTTCAACATTTCAACTATTTCTCCAAAT
>JAMDCG010000026.1:2334-4115 GCA_023489425.1 Thermoplasmatota archaeon | reverse complement strand
TCGTCCAAGGTTCTTGGCACATTTGTGATTCTGCACGCAGCGTATAGAGAGCCGGCTACAACCCCTTCAATACTCCTACCCCTGATCATGTTCTGTTTGACTGCCTTTCTGTAAATAACAGCTGCAGTTTCTCTAACGTCATTTGGAATACTGAGATTAGATGCCATTCTTTCCATTTCCTGCAATGCCTGTGAAAGGTTTCTCTCTGCGGCATTTGATACCTTTATCCTCTTCTGCCATTTTCTCAGTCTGTATAATTGCGCCCTATTTCTGGTTGGTATGGATTTACCGTAAGAATCCTTATTCTTCCATGATATATCTGTGGATAAACCCTTGTCGTGCAATGTAAAAGTCATTGGGGAACCAGCCCTTGCTCTGGATTCATTCTGCTCTGTGTCGAATGCCCTCCATTCTGGTCCCTGATCAATATAACTTTCGTCGATCACAATACCACATTTATTGCACACCAGTTCGCCCCTTTCGTAATCCCTGGAAAGATCAGTTGAACCACATTCCGGACACTTTTCTATCTGCTCAATTTTTCTTTTTTCTTTTTCCATCTAAATCACCTAGTTTTTAACAAATACTCTCCTATCTTCTGAATCAAATTTCTTTGAAAGTACTACTACTCCCATTGGCTCAGAAATGGGGCCAATAATTCTTACTATTCTTCCTACCTTGTTACCTTTGTTGTCAAAAACAGCTCTATTAATCAAATCCTCAGAAACGTTAAGCACTACAAACTCATTTCCTAGGTCATGATAAATAGGGAGAGAAATTTGCATATATTTACCTTATAGTTAACAAGTTAATAAACTATTCGTAATACTTTTAATAGTCCATTTTCAACCTATTTCAATATATCATTGAAATACAGGCACGCAAATAACGAATTCCGACTAAAGTATTAATTGTTTAAGGATCTATAATGAAGACTTTAGCAAAAATATCGATATGTAGAAATTATAAAAGGAAATCAGGAAGAATCATCTATGAAAATTTACGTGGTTGACAATGGTGGTCAGTGGACCCACAAGGAATGGAAAGTCCTGAAAAAGTTGGGAGTGGATTCTGAAATTGTGGACAATGACATTAACTTTGAAGAGATTAAGGACTCCGACGGCTGGGTACTTTCCGGAGGTGCTCCAAGCATAACAAATGAAATTCCTAAGCTAGGGCGGATATCTGAAATTCTTGACAAAACTTCCGTTCCAGTTTTTGGAATATGCATTGGAGCACAGTTTATGGCTCTTCATTTCAAGGGTGAGGTAAGAGCTTCACCCATACCGGAATTCGGAAAGACAAAGGTCAATTTTTTCAATCAGGGAGGAATATTTAAAGAGATTCCATCTGAAATAGTTGTGTGGGAGAATCATAACGATGAAATACTATCTATTTCAGATGATTTCAAAATATGTTCAAACTCAAAAAACTGTAAAGTACAAGCTTTTTACTCTGATAAAAAATCAATGTTTGGTGTGCAATTTCATCCAGAGGTTGAAAACACTCAATACGGTACAGAAATGTTCAAATCCTTTATAGAATATTGTAGAAGGTGAATTAATGATTTCTACTGATGCGTTGATAGAGAAACCAGTATATACAGAAAAAGGAGTGCTTGTTGGTAATGTTTACGACGTTATTCTTGATTTTGAAAGTGGCAACGTCTACGGGTTGTTAATTAAAGATACGAACAGTAATGTTGTGAGTGAGGGTATTCCAATTTCAATCCCGTTCAGATGGATCAAATCAATTGGAGATGCCATACTTCTTCTTACTTT
>JAMDCG010000026.1:0-1688 GCA_023489425.1 Thermoplasmatota archaeon | reverse complement strand
GCAGGTATTGGCAGTATATTTCTGGCTCCACTGGGAGGTGCTATTCTCAGTACTGAAATCCTATATAAGAGGGATTTCGAAACGGAAGCTTTAATACCCTCTACAATAGCGTCAGTTGTTGGATATTCCATTTTTGGTTATTACACAGGATATAAGACAATATTTCTAATTCCTACATCAACAGTAATTGGCTTCTTTCATCCACTGTCTCTTTTCGCCTATCTTATAATAGGATTTTTAGCAGGTTTGTCCGCAATAATGTACATTAAGGTATTTTACGGGATAAGCAGAATTTTTGAAATATCCAAAAAGATAACACCATACGCAAAACCCGCAATTGGCGGAGCAGTAGTTGGGATTATAGCGATTTTCTTTCCACAAATACTCGGATTAGGGTATGGCTGGGTACAGCAGATGCTTGATGGAAATATGACTCTTTTCGGATCTGGATACCTTGATTTATTCCTGATATTTATTACACTTTTTTTCTTAAAAACCGTAGCAACTTCATTCACCATCGGATCTGAAGGTTCTGGAGGTGTATTTGCTCCAGGATTGGTTATAGGCGCATTTCTGGGCGCTGCAATCGCAATTCCCCTAAGAGTTATCTTCCCCTATCTTAGCATGGATGAAATTATAATAGTATCAATGATTTCTATGTTTGGAGGAGCGTCCAAAGCTCCAATTGCAATCATAATAATGGGAACTGAAATGACAGGATCTTATGCTCTATTTATCCCATTAATGCTTGCTACCACTGTAAGTTACTTTGTTAGTGGAAATCTTTCTATTTATCGGTCTCAGGTTTTGGACAGAAGTAAATCACCTGCTCATGAAGATGAATATAAAAATCCTATTATGGACGATATTCCAGTTTATACTGCCATGAAGAAAGATTATCTCAAGATAAGTAAGAATGAATCTTTGAGGTCTGGAATCAACATGATAAGAGAAAGCAGAACGAAGGGAATTGTCGTTGAAGACGATGGTAGGCTTGAAGGATACCTTTCCATTGAGGATATCCCGGTAAATGCTAATTATGATGAGAAAATTGAAAGCGTAATGCAGAAAGATCCTCCACTCATAAAAAGTGATGATAACTTACATAATGCTTTGAATAAGCTTACAAAAGAACCTTCCGGGAAACTTATCGTTTATAACGAAAGTTCACCTGATATTGTTGTCGGAACACTGACGCTTGTTGAAGTGGCAGAAGCTTATAACATGGAGATCAGGAGAATTAAAGATGCCCAGAGAATGGAGAAGTCATAACATTTTGTATAAGTGATAGGTTATGATTATTAAACTCCAAATGACTATATTAGGGAAATCCAAATGTGCAAGAACTTTGGTGTGATTCAAAGAACGTCTCAAGATTATATCCCTGAAAATTTCTTCATTAATATTATCTCAAAAACAAGATATACAAATATAGTGAACGAAAATGTTGAATAAAGACTATCAAAGGGACCAGCTCCTCCTATTATGCCCCCCTTTCCCGAAAGTGATGATGCTCTTATTCCTTTGAAAAGATCAACTATAAATTCTGAAAAGAATATTAGAGGAAATATGAGAACAGATTCAACTAACTGATATTCCTTTGGTATGGTGAAATAAAGTATGAGAAACCACACGACAACTAGAAAGAATTTTATTCTATAATGTGGATAAGATATTACTGAACCTGT
>JAMDCG010000118.1 GCA_023489425.1 Thermoplasmatota archaeon | reverse complement strand
TATCCTCTTTGTTTAGCAATATCCTCTATATGTTGAAATAGAGCCTTTGCAAGTCCCTTACCTCTATATTCTGGATCAACTGCTACAGACTCTATATCCAGAGAACTATCTGATACTGGACATGCCATTATGTAGGCTATTATATTTTCTTCATCTTCAACCTTGAACGCCATGTCTCCAGACTCTGATAGTGCATATCTAAGCATATCGGCTGAATAGGGTCCAACAGTAAAAGCACGTTCTTCCAGCTTCACCAGTTTCCTAAGGTCATCATCAGTAATTCTGTCTATTTTCATGTAATCAACTCAAATTAGAGTATCTACCAAATATTTTTAATGCATCCTTCAATATCCATCTATGATTAGACAGAAAGAGTTGGCATTCGATCAGGCCATCGACGATATGAAGCATGGTTCACCCATATTAATATTTGATGATGCAAAGAGAGAAGGTGAGACAGATCTTATTTTCGCATCACAGTTTGTTACTTCAGATTCAATAAAAATGTTAAGAAAGGAAGCGGGTGGTCTTATATGCACTACCATTAGGAAGAAAGAGGCTGATCTAATTCAGTTACCCTATCTTGAGGAGATCTATGAAAGGTTCCTGCCATACGGGAAAAAGGCCACGAATACCTCAGATATGGGATATGATAAACATTCATCTTTCACTTTTACAATAAATCATAGAAGTACCTATACTGGAATACCAGATATGGACAGGCAGGTAACAATTTCAAAACTTGTAGAATTCATAAAAAACATAGAATCAAAGGAAGATATTGTGGATGAATTTTATACGGAATTCAGGATTCCCGGCCATGTTCATCTGCTGATAGCAAGAGAAGGTTACTTTGGCGAGAGAAGAGGACATACAGAGCTTGCCACATACTTAGTAGAAAGAGCAGGTTTGGTACCAAGTGCAACCTTAGCCGAGATGCTTTCAGATTCAGGTAGAGCGATGACATTTGAGGAAGCCAGAAACTTTGCAGTGGAACATAACTTAACATTTATAGAGGGAAAGGAAATCATAGAAAAGTGGACCAATGACTAAAGTAATGGCAACAGGGGTGTTTGACATCCTTCATCTTGGGCATATAAATTATCTAAACCAGTCGAAAGCACTTGGAGAAGATTTAGTGGTTGTAGTTGCAACTGATCTGAATGCTCAGAAAAGTGGTAAAAAGTTAGTATTTTCAGAAAGTGCAAGAAGAGAAATGGTTTCCAATCTCAAAATGGTTGATGAGGCCATAGTTGGGAATCACGGTGATATATTCAAAACAGTTGAATTGCTGAAACCTGATATTATCACTTTAGGCTTCGATCAGAAATTTGATGAAAAGCAGATCGAGGAAGAATGTGCTAAGAGAAATATTAAGGTAAGAGTGGTAAGATGCAAGAAATTTGATTCAACTGATCCAGTAGGAACAAGAATGATCAAGAGAAAGATTGTTGAAATGGAAGGTATAAGGGCATGAAACTTATTGGGATCGCAGACACAACTTTTGCAAGATACGACATGGCAAAGTCTATAATTGAGGAACTTGGTTCAACGGGAACTGGATTCAGAATATCAAGATATACAGTCCCAGGAATTAAGGATCTTCCAGTGGCAAGCCTTTTGTTATTCAACACAGGCTGTGACATCGTCATTGCATGCGGAATGCCTGGACGGAAACCAGTTGACAAGATTTCAAGTCAGGTCGCATCTACTGGATTAATGGAAGTGCAATTAAAGGTAGGAAAACATATAATTGAAGTATTTGTTCATGAAGATGAGGCAAAAGATGATAGGGAGCTGGCATGGCTTTGTGACCAGAGAGCAAGAGAACATGCCATTAACGCCTACAATCTACTTTTCTTTCCGGATAAATTAACACAGAATGCAG
This sequence comes from Thermoplasmatota archaeon, assembly GCA_023489425.1. The sequence continues at coordinate 2,274 of JAMDCG010000118.1, read as the reverse complement.
GAAAGGGATTAAGGCAGGGATATGCAGATGCGGGGGACGTAATGGGCGAAGGGAAAAAAGGAAGTGCAATAACACATTGAGGTGAAAAAATATGAAAATTGGAATAGTTGTATCGGAATATAATTATGATATTACAATGATGATGCTGGAAAGAGCCATAGATCACGTTAAGTTTCTTGGTGGTGAGGTTTCAGAAGTACTTAAGGTACCTGGAACTTTTGAGATCCCACTCGGCGTAAAAAGACTTATTGAAGCAGGAAACGTGGACGGTGTTGTTACACTGGGTGCTGTCATTCAGGGAGAAACAGATCATGATGACATTATAATGCAGAACGCGGCAAGAAAAATCATGGATATATCCATTGAAACAGGAATGCCAGTGTCACTTGGAGTTACTGGTCCTGGACAGACAAGATTACAGGCAGAAGCAAGAATTGAAAAGGCCAGAAGCGCGGTTGAAGCAGTTATTAAAATGCTGAAAGCAAATAAGAATTAATTACTATTTTCTTTTCTTATCTGTCCAAAAGTCGAACTTATCTCCGCAAATGCATTGTGAGGATGAATGCTTTCTTCACTTTCGGATGATATTGTTAATCTAACATCATCTCCGATTTCAGAAAAATACCTCACTATATTAAATGAAATATCCCTTACAATATCTTCAACAAACATAGGATTTAAATGAGCTTTTACAACCATCTCACCCTCGTCTGATCTCTTCAGGAGTGGTAGAAGTGAACCATTCATTCTACCTTCCACAAATTCTATTAAATTCTTGATTTCAATATCAAGATTACCTCTGTATTCTATTTTAATTACAATGTGATTCCTTTGATTGTGAGTTATTACTGGAATCTTATCAAGTATTTCAGTAGCCTCAGGAATACTTTCCTTTAGTATTGTCAAATTCTATTAAATTCTTGATTTCAATATCAAGATTACCTCTGTATTCTATTTTAATTACAATGTGATTCCTTTGATTGTGAGTTATTACTGGAATCTTATCAAGTATTTCAGTAGCCTCAGGAATCCTTTCCTTTAGTATTGTCCTTGCTGTTTCCATTGCACATGGACATGCGTTTATTACCATTATTTCAACAGATAAGGTAGTCTTGCTGGTTCCATTCCTATCAAGTTCTGAATTTACCTTAACTTCATAGGGAACAAACGATTCAGAACCTCCAGAGGCATTCCTGTTAAGATAAAGCACTGTATTCATTTCTACCATTGCCTTTTGTGAATAGTCAAATCTTTTAAGGCATTCTTTACAAATCTCCATAGATACATGTTCTATGGCGTCTTCGCTTTTATGACCATTAATAACGGAATTTATCGATTCAATGGTTCTTGACATATCAGCACCCTTTCTCCAGGAAGGAAGATCAACAAATACGTTTAGACTAACGGACAAATTAAAAACATCATTTCCCCTTCTCACCGTTATTGGAACCCTTACATTTTTGACTCCAACTCTGTCCACATTTAGTAGATGAACAGGTTCTCCACCCTGAACATCTTTATATTTATCCATAAAACTTCCTTATTTAGTCTTACTTTCTGAATATGCTTTCTTAATAACTTCCTCTATTTCTTTATATTTCTCTTCAAGGGCTTTCTGTTGTTTTTCAATGGTATTTATCCTAATTTCACTCAACTCTTTTTGCTCTTTGAGTTCTTCTATTAATTTGTTTTTGTCATCAACTTTATATAAGACCGGTCCCACGCTTCTATATATTGGCATTCCTTCTCCCACTTTCCCAAGTTCCTCAAGGGTCTTAGAAAGTTCCTTAATTCTCACTTCAAGTTGATATTTTTGAGTGCCTATCTGTTCTATCTGGTTTTCAATCTGTTGAGCCTGTCTTACTTGATTTTGTAAATAGTTACTTATTCCACCTTCCACTCATTGCACCTCTTTAACTAACCTGTCTGCAATTAGAATCCATCTTGTTATCGAACCTAGTGCAGCCCTTATTGCAACAGTATCCCTCGCTTCTATATAAATTTGAAAGGATTGTTCAGTTTCCCGAGTGTTTATTTGAGTTCTACCGGATATTTCATCAATATTTGGTAGTATTGCAAGTATTTGCTTCAAATACCAGCTCTTTTCAAAATCTAATGTAACTGAAATTGTTTTCTCTACCACAATTAGATATGCATTTAACTCAAAAATATTTATGCCAGTTAGTATTTTCCTTGCATGGGCTTGTGGCCTAGTCTGGATAAGGCACCGTCCTTCTAAGTCGGTGATCGTGGGTCCGAATCCCACCAAGCCCG
>JAMDCG010000107.1 GCA_023489425.1 Thermoplasmatota archaeon | reverse complement strand
TGAATATGTGGTATTGATGATCAACAGGGAACTGGCAGCAGAGGTAAAGAGCCTCATGCCTTCCAGGGAAAGAGAAACCGATAGGGACAGTCCTGTTTCTATGTGGAACGAAATGGACAGGTTGAGAGGTAAACCAGAACCAACAACAGTCGTGATATTCAGGACACGGGGTTGCTCATGGTATGATTTCAGTTCCTGCTCAATGTGCGGTTATTTCAATGATGTGAACACAAACGTTGGAATAGAAAACCTCAAGGTTCAGATTGATAAAGCCTATGATTTTATGGAGAATACCAAGATCCTCAAGATATTCACTTCAGGAAGTTTTCTTGACAGGAGAGAAGTGCCAAAGGAAGCTTTTGATTACTTCATGAGAAGGATGTCAGATAAGGTAGAAAAGCTGCTTGTTGAATCAAGGACCGAATACGTAACAGAAACTAACATGAATGACATGAAGTCTTACGGCATAGATTCCAGGATAGCTATTGGAGTTGAAAGCTCAAATGATTATGTGGTAAAGAACAAGGTAAACAAGGGAACCAACTTTTCTAAATTTATAAATGCGGCAAAAGTACTGCAAAAGGAACATGTGGAACTTAGATCTTATCTACTGCTGAAGCCACCGTTCATGTCAGAGGAAGAGGCAGTCATGGATGCTATCAAATCTGTCAGGGACTGCGCTCCATATTCAACTGATATATCCGTTAATCCCATGAATATACAGAAAAATACACTGGTAGAGAAATTGTGGAAGAGGGGAGAGTACAGGCCTCCATGGTTGTGGAGCGTAGCCAGGGTGCTGCTTGAGACCACTGATGTTGAGGCAGATGTTCTTTCCTACCCTACTGGTGGCGATCGTGAAAGAGGTTCACATAATGATGACAGGGATCAGGAACTCGTTAAACTTATTTTCAACTCATCACTGAACCAGGATTTCAGGGAGTTGCAGGAATATTATGAGAAGGGAGAGAAGACAAAATATTTCTCTCATATCAGGAACGAGGGCAGGTTGCCTGTTCAGTATGATATTGATTCATTTATCAGGAAGATAACATCTGGATCGGTGAAGATTCAATGAAGCTCAATAAAATGGGGGAAAGGGCAATTATAGATAGAATCTTTTCAACCGGAAATATATCACAGGAGCCAGATGACTGTTCCCTCATGGACTGTGGTGATAAATATATCCTCTTTACAACGGATTCCATAAGCGAGAAAGTGCATATTCCTGAACTTGCAACACCGTATGAAGCTGGAAGGTTTTTTGGAAGTATTAATTTGAGTGATGTTGCTGCAATGGCAGGTATTCCGGAAAGCTTCATGGCAAGTTACAACCTGAAGAACGATATGGAAATTGAATATCTTTCAGAATTTTCAAGAGGTCTGTCAAGCCTCCTCCACGAATATAAAGTTGAATTCGTGGGTGGTGATACCAAGGAGGCGGATGAGAATATTTTTGTAGGATTCTGCATCGGAAGACAGGAAAAAGATCTTGTGCGGAAGAGATCATATATAGGTCCCGATCAGATATTGTGCCTGACAGGTAACGTGGGGAAGGTGGGTGCCGCATACATCTCATATAAAAATGGGATTGACGTCAGAGAATCATCAAGAAGAATGCTCGATATAAAGCCGAGATTAGACGTGGCAGAAATAATAAGCAGGGCAGGAGCCAGGTTCATGATGGACCTCTCCGATGGCCTGTTCGGATGTCTCTCCCAGATGAAGCATGATTATGGCTATGGATTCAGGATAGTTGAACATGAGGTCAGGATGCATGGTTCTGTTGATGAGATTTCAAAAATAACCGGTATGCCTAAGAGAGATATTGCCATGAATATTGGAGGCGATTATGAGCTTCTATTTACAATAGATAATGACCATTTCGGTGAGTTTTCAAGGGAAATGGAAACAAACAACATAGATATAAGTTATATAGGGAATACATGGAATGGAAACAATATAATTTTTGATGGGGAAAGATGGGAGAACATTGAGGAAAAAGGATGGGAACATTTCTCAATAGAACCTGATGCTCCTGAGGAATGATTACTTTCTTCTTATTGCAAGTTTCAGCTCCCTACCGTCTATATCCCATTTCTCCTTGAATAGTTCCTTATCCTCTTCCATTAATTTAGAATTCTCCACACTATCGCTCAATGTTTCTGACCTGATTGTTTCTCCGAGTACCCTCACAGCTTCCCTTATCAGTTCATCGCCATCGTACATTACTGAAATATGCTGATCGTATGGAAGGTCCATTTCCTTCCTCATTACCTGTATCCTCCTGATTATTTCCCTGGCCATTCCCTGAACTTCAAGATCATGATCTATTTCCTTATTTATATATAGATTGAATGTTTCTTCACATACCATCGTGTAACTTGGAGAAACTTCCTCAAGTATCTCAACTGACCCTTCTGGCAGTTCCTGGCCTTCGAACGATATACCCGTTCCCCTTGAGAAAGATTTTGCCTCACCTGAATCGTTTATTTCCTGGAGGAACTTGTTGAAATCCTTCATTTTTTCTTTCAGTACGGGTGCAACCTTATTCAACACAGGCCTGAGATATGTCTTCACAGGCTTCTGGTTTTCATTTATGAATTTTATGTTTGCACAGTTTATCTCTTCCCTCACAGGAACCAGTGTTTTCTCAGTGACACCGTTTCCCTCGATCAGGATCTCCTTGAGTGGCTGCCTTCCCTTTATGGTTGCAGCCTGCCTTCCCCTCCTTACGGCTTCAAGAACCTTCCTGGACATTGCCATCTCATTTTCCAGTTGCTGGTCTACGAGATTTTCCGATGCCTCTGGAAACAGTTCCGCGTGAATGCTCAGCGATTCTGGATGCAGTTTTCTGTATATGTATTCGGTGGTAAACGGAGCTATGGGAGCCAGCATCTTGCATATGCTTTCGATGGCAAAATAAAGTGAGCTATATGCATTATTCTTCTGGATTTCTCCTGAATTTTCCCAGAATCTTCTTCTTGAAAGCCTGAGATAAAAGTTGGATGTATCATCTATGAGTTCTGCAATCTGCGCCTGTGCCTGGCTGAAGTCGTAAACATCCATTGCATTTCTTACATTGGATATGGTTGAGTTTACCCTGGATACAAGCCACCTATCAAGATCATTGTCAGAATTGGTGAGTCCCTTATAGGCATAATTATCGAGACTGGCATTTGATGCGAAGAATGTGTAAATATTCATGAGGGTACCAAGTATTTTTGTTTCAGTTTCCCTGACGGTCTTTTCTACAAGTGGCTTTGGCTTCCATGGAACAGTAGTGTAGAAAAACAGTCTTGACGGGTCTGGACCATACTTTTCTATCATTTCCTTTGCAAGGACCCCATTTCCCTTGCTCTTGCTCATTTTTCTTCCCTGAGAATCCAGTATGAACTCCGCGCAGAATACATTTTCATATGCATTAGTACCGAAAAGGAGTGTTCCGATAACGTGAAGGGTATAGAACCATCCTCTTGTCTGGTCTATTCCCTCTGTTATAAATGATACTGGTATGTCCGGCTTCTTCTCACCATTGAATGGATAGTGAGTCGCAGCATATGTTGCTGATCCTGAATCAAACCATGTGTCGATCACATACGGCTCTCTTTCCATCATTTCGCCACATTTTTCACATTTCAGCTTTATTTCGTCAACATATGGCCTGTGGAGGTCTTCCGGTGCCTTTACAGCACCATTCTTCATAAGTTCTTCAATTGAGCCTATGGCTTTCATATGGTTATTCCTGCATGTCCACACGGGGAGCGGTGTGCCCCAGTACCTGTTTCTTGATAGATTCCAGTCTTTTGCCTCTTCTATAAAATTACCGAACCGTCCTTCCTTTATATGTGCCGGGACCCAGTTTATTTTCTCGTTGTTAGTGACAAGCTCCTTCCTGAATGATGAAACGCCAAGGAACCAGGCATCAATGGGGTAATAAAGAAGAGGTGTCCCGCATCTGTAGCAGAATGGGTATGAGTGTTCATATTTCTCACTCCTCAGTGCGAGATTTCTTTCTTTCAGGTATTTCACTATTTCAATGTCGGCATCCTTCACAAACAGGCCGTTCCATGGCAGCGATTCATATTCAAATTTTCCCTGCAGGTTCACAGGATTTACCAGCTTGACCTTCTGCTGCTTTCCTATCTCAAAATCCTCTGAACCAAATGCTGGTGCGGTGTGCACAACACCAGTACCTTCATCGAGCGTTACATGGTCCCCATGTACTATGACACAGGCATTATCAGGCACCTTCACAAAATCTATGGGTCTCTCATACCTGAGACCTAACAGTTCGCTCCCCCTGAATGTCCGTTTTATCTTGTAATTGTCGTGGAATATGGTCTTTGCAAGATTCACTGCAACAACATATATTTCATTGTTGAATTCAACATCACAGTAGTCGATGTTTTCATTAACTGCCAGAAACATATTGGAAGGGAGGGTCCATGGAGTTGTTGTCCACGCAAGTACATACCTGCCATCCTTTAACTTGAACTTTGCATAAACAGAAAGGTCCTTTGTGTCCTTGTAACCCTGGGCAAGTTCGTGAGAACTCAGTGTTGTTCCACACCTTGGACAGTATGGAGATATCCTGTAATCCTTGTAAAGAATTCCTCTCTCAAATAGTGACTTAAGTGCCCACCACTCACTTTCAATATAATCATTTCTCAATGTCACATATGCGTTGTCATGGTCTATCCAGAAACCGAGCTTATCATCTACTTCCAGCCACTCCTCCACATACCTGAATACGCTGTTCCTGCAATATTCGTTAAATTTATCTACGCCAAATTTCTCTATTTCTGCCTTGGTGGTGAATCCGAATTTTTTTTCTGCTTCCAGCTCTACCGGTAAACCGTGACAGTCCCAGCCAGCATCCCTTCTCTTTATGTTGTAACCCATCATGGTCTTGTATCTCAGGACTGTATCTTTTATTGTCCTTGTTAGTGCATGACCAACATGTGGTATTCCATTTGCAGTTGGTGGTCCTTCCAGGAATATGTAGTCCTTACCACTCTTCCTCATTTCAATTATGGTCCTGAATACATTTTTCTGATTCCAGTAATCGAGAATTTCCCTACCTATGTCCTTTTGATTCTTCCCTGGTTCGATCGGTGAAAATACCATAATATAACACTCTACCCTATACTGAATTAGTTAAAAATTTAACCATCACTTCCTTTTAGAATGATCATATTGGATGTTCAACTTAATAAAGTCATATGGAATACTGTATCATGGATGTTGATGATTATGAGAAAATGCTTTCAAAAGCTTCAGATGTACTTGCAAAGGCAACTGTAAGCCAGGAAAGATTGAAGATACCAAAAGCAGTAATAATGGAGGAGGGAAAGGTTACTGTTGTCAGGAATTTCATGGATATAGTTGAGATGATAAACAGGGATCCAAAGGAGGTTTCAAAATTTCTAACTAAGGAGTTTGGAATTGGGATGACGATAGATGGGCGGAGGCTCATCATCAACAGGAAGATAACAGAGGAGGATTTCAACAACAAGATGGAACAGTATATGAATGTATACGTGAGATGCTACGAGTGCAACTCTCCAGACACAGAAATTATAAAGGAAGCAAGAGTCAGCCTCATCTCCTGCAAGGCATGCGGTGCGCAGCATCCCATAAATATGTCACGGGAGATCATGATTGACAGGGATGAAATAAGGGAAAACAAGAAATATACAGTGACAATTGATTCAATTGGTAAATCCGGTGAGGGAAGGACAAAACTATATGGAACAAGCATAATCGTGCCAGGAGTCAAGAAGGGGCAGACAGTGAAAATCCTGGTGAAGAAGATAAGGGATAATACAGCAATAGCGGAGGTAGTAAAGGATTAAGATTCTGATAGATACAAATATAATTATATATTCGGTAAAACAGAAGATAGATCTCCTGGTTGCACTGAAACTGTTTGATGGAAATGCAGAGGCATTTCTGAATGAATGTGTTATTGAAGAACTTCATGGTTTATCAAGGAGTAATATAAATGCAAGGATCGGGCTTGAAATGTACGGTAAACTGAAAATACTTGATGGGAAGGGGAAAGGTGATGATTGCATTCTTGACTCATGCTCAAAATACGAAATGTGTTTATTATCCAGTGACAGGAATCTGCTCAGAAGGGCAACTGCTTTGAACATTAAAACACTAACGCTTCAGGATGGGAGGAAAATAGGATGGTTCTGAGTAAAAGGGAAGATAGTCTTTCGTTTGATGAATACGGTGCATTAAAAACGCTTGCCAGGATGAAGAAAAAGTACGGAAACATAAGACTGAGTTCATCCGAACTAGGCAAGATGCTGCTTGCAAGCCAGCAAACTGCCTCCCGTTTACTTATCAGGATGGAAGAAAGGGGCTTTATAAAGAGGGTCCTTTCAGGCAAGAAGCAGAATATTACTCTGGAAGAAAAAGGAATCAGTGCTCTTTATGAGGAAATGGCAGAACTATCAGATTTACTAGGGATCATAGAGAATTTTTCAATTTCAGGAACCGTGAGTTCCGGACTGGGTGAGGGCCGATATTATGTGTCAAAGAAGCCTTACGTTGTACAGTTTTCTGAAAAACTCGGGATTATTCCCTATCCTGGAACCCTAAATGTCAGGATACTTCCTGATGATGAATCAAAACTGCGAATGCTGAGGGCAAACGAAGGAATCCTCATAGGTGGTTTTGAATCAGATGACAGGACATACGGTGATGTGAAGGCATTTGGCTGCAAAATCAAAAACGTAGACTGTGCCGCTATATTTCCTTACAGGTCAGTATATAAGGATATAATCGAGATTATTAGTTCAGAGTACCTGAGAGAAAAACTTGGACTTAGTGATGGAGATCTTGTTAAGATTGATTTCACCATCAAAAACTGACATCAAGCTTCCCACTTTCAATTTCATCGCAAACCTTCCTGAATCTCGCCTTGAATTTTTCTTCGTCAAGCCCGCATTCCAGAAGTTCTGAGTAAACTTCAAATGATTCACCATCAATGCTCTTTCCCTGATAAACTGTTATGGCACCACAGCTTCTTGCCGCATCAAAATTGTACCTGTATGTGCCTGTCACAGTAACATTTCTGCTTTCTATATAATCTGAAACTTTTTCAAAATCTTTCATGTCATTCATCCAACTATTGTTTCCAATCCCTTTTCCCATATGGTTCTGAGGGATTCAATACTTTTGCGTAATATGATCTGTTCATCATTTACTATAACTGCATCCTTTCCCTCGACTATGCCAATCTTTCTTGTTAAAACGCCCTTGAATGCCTCCTCAAACTCTGCTTCCCTGCCTTTGCCAACCTCAAAGAGGAACCTGTTTCCAGATTCTGAGAATAGCTTGTTCAGAACTCTCACTGGAGAGATACTGGATATATCAACCCTGAAACCCATGGCAGATCCGAAGCTCATCTCAAGCAATGACATTATCAATCCACCTGTGGAAATGTCGTGAATTGATCTTATCATTCCGGATGATCTGTGCTTCATGATTAGTCTCCTGAAATTTGCAAGTTCTTCCATATCGACCGGTTCAAGTGATCCTGCCTGTTCATCTTTCATGGTGGAATACTGGCTTCCTGCAAGACTGTATCCACTGGCTCCCAGAAGATATATAGTAGAACCTTCTTCCTTGAAATCTGGAGAAAATATCTCTGAATAATTATCTGTTATACCTATCATGAGTATATTTGGCGTTGGAGGAATATTATTTTTCCCAATATGATTGTAAAGGCTAACGTTTCCTGCAACAACAGGAAGGGAGAAGAACTGACAGAAATCTCTTATGGCCTCCAGTGAATTCTTGAACTGCATCATTACATTCATGTCATTTGGGTTCCCAAAATTCAGGGAATCTATTACAGAATGTGGATCTGTACCGGAACAGAGCAGGTTTCTAAATCTCCTTGCCATGGTCCACATTGTTCCGTTATATGGGTCTATCTGGGTTGCATTTACTGACGAACCTGATGATAGGCTCAACCCGTAAGGTGAGTGATCGTCCATTCTCAGTACAGATGAATCCGAATGGGTTTCCCTATTTGGGAGACCAACGAAAGGTTTCTGTACGGTGTTCCCCCTTACTGTATGATCATACTGGCGGATGACGGGGAATTTTCCACTGTTATTGAAGTCCTTTATAACTTCTATAATTTCATCTTCCATGTTCTTGGGGTCCCTAAGGTACACAGTTGAGCGTATCTCGTGTTTACTGTTGAAATAAGGTTTTGAATAGACCGGGCCAGAGGTTAAGAAATTCAGAGAGAGATCCATTACAAGATCTTCAAGGTAGAACAATTTCATCCTCTTCCCTGGAACAGATTTTCCTATGATGCTGTATGGAAGGTCCCATTTTTCGAATATTCCCGAAATCTGATCAACACTTTCCTGTTGAACAGCAAGTAACATCCTTTCCTGGCTCTCACTAATCCATATTTCCCATGGGAGCATACCCTGCTCCTTCGTCAGTACCTTATCAAGATGTATCTCTCCTCCAGCACCCCCTGCAAGACACATTTCTCCAGCAGCGCTTGACAAACCGCCTCCACCGAGATCCTTCATCCCACTTATCAGCCCCTTATCGTTCGCCTCGAGTATTGCCTTTATAAGTGGTTCCTTGACTATGGGATTACCAAGCTGTACTGCCTTCCTGCTTTCTTTATCATCCTTTTCAAGGTTCCTTGATGCGAAGTTTACACCATGGATTCCATCTCTTCCGGTTTTGCCACCTACAAGAATCAGGATGTCATTGGTTGAACTAACCCTACTCCTGCTTATGTTTTTGCCCTTGATTACACCAACACATCCAACATTTACCAGTGGTATTCCTTCAAATTGGTTCCCAAAATAGAGTGAGCCTGCAACAGTGGGAATGCCTACCCTGTTACCATAATCCCTGATTCCTGCTATGATATGGCTTACGGTAAAATGTGTGTTCAGATAGCCTTCCGGTATCACACCCTTGCCATTTCCAAGATACAGTGAATCTATAACGCCAATTGGCTGGGAACCCATGCATAGTATATCCCTGAGAATGCCTCCGACTCCTGTTGCTGCACCACCATATGGCTCAACTGCACTGGGATGATTGTGACTTTCCATTTTAACTACATAATCCAGGTCATCAATAACATTTACAACTCCTGCATCATCTTCCATTGCAAGTACTGTGTATGGTGTTCGAAGGTTTGAGAAGTATTTCTTCAGGTATATTTTAGATGACTTGTAACAGCAGTGTTCACTCCATGCCTGGCCCATTGCCTGAAGTTCTGTTTCAGTTGGGTCCCTTCCCATGTACCTGAAATAATTCTTAAGCCGGATCATCTCTTCAATGTCTAGACCGAGGCCCATCCTTGAGCTGAGTTCCATTAGAGAGTTTGTGTCGTAATTCCCTATTGGGATGGCCCCATATAGAGGCGTTTCTGGTCCAGAATTCAAAACTACTCACCCAGAACAATTAATTTATAGTTATTTATAACTGGATTGATCAAAATGCTCTCTGCTATGGTTTTAGCCATATTTTTTGCCGTTTCCTCATCTTCAGAGAACTCCATTTCGTAAACTTTCAGCATTGATACCCTGTCAATACTGTAATAACCCAGAATGCCTAAATTATGATGAAGTGTAGTTGCTTCAGGATCCTCAACTCCGGGAAGGTAACTTATTTCTAATCTGATCTTGACCATCTAAGTACCATATGTCATTATGATTAAATTATTTTACATTTTCTATAGTTCCTTTTATTGTTTTCATCTTTCTGTAAAAGCATCGACTCACATTTATTTCAACTTGAAGTGGCTCCAGGGAAAAATATCCAGTTGGTGAATGTTCATCTTATTGAATCTATTATGGGCTTCAGTGATGAATAAACGTCGACTGCCTGTTCAGCAATAGTTCCTGTAACGATTATATCTGCTCCCGCATCACATATATCCTTTGCTGATGATGGAGTCCTGATTCCACCTCCGACTATCACAGGGATCGAGGAATACTTTTTAACCTCCCTTATTACGCTCAGGCTTATATGAGATGGAGCCCCGCTTCCTGCTTCCATATACACAAGCTTCATACCAAGGAGCTCGGCTGCAAGAGCATAATCAACGGCAAGAGACTTATTTTCCCTTCCGATAAGAATTGCCTTGCCTACCTTTCCAACGGTCATTCCCGGTTCAAAAATCATGTATCCCATAGGAATTGATTCTATTCCGCTAGTCTTAACAAGTTTTGCTGCCTTCACCTGATGATCCATGAGAAACTCCCTGTCCCCGGAATTCAGGAGTGACATGAAAAATATTGCATCCGCATTTTTAGTGAACATATCTGACGAGCCTGGAAAAATTATCACTGGAAGATCTGTTTTTGATTTTATGGATAGGGCTGCCTGATCCATCTCCTTTATGCTGAGATGAGTGCTGCCACCAAGCAGTAGGAAGTCAGTACCCGCTTTTTCAGCCTCATGTGCTATGTTCGCACTGCCTTCAAAGCCTGAGGTTGCCGGATCTATAAGGGTCATGTGAACTTTTCCTTTCCCAGATTTCATAATTATTTGCTCATATACGTTCATGTTAATCCACCTACAGTAAATGATAGAAGACCAAGGATCATGGACAGCTTTGAGAACTGCTGACCCTTCTTTGCGCTCCTGTATTGCATTATCATTGTAATCACGAAAAATGCATCACACACCATGACCACTAACAGATAATAAATACCAAAAATTTTTTCTGTGTATGGAAGAATAGAAAAAGCCAGAGTAATCAGGATAAAAATTGTGGATAAGTTCAACGCATTTCTTTTTCCATAAACCCTGGGAAATGTATTTCTGTCTACATCACCGTCGAAATCCTGAACATCCTTAATCAATTCTCTGGATGCATTTGAAAACATTGCAAGGAAGAAGAGGAGTATGGTTTTTTGAGGATCGTTGAAAATTACGCCTCCATAAAGGAAAATCAAACCTATCAATGCACTCACCGTAAGATTTCCAGGCAGACCAGAATACTTTCCTTTTGTTTCATAATATATCAGAAGAAGTATTGCTGCGACTGCAATTAATGCACCGTATAGGGGTAAGAAAATAAGGGCAAGTAAGACAGCCAGGATATATGATCCTGAAAAGATGTATGTTGCACTTTTCCTGGATATTACTCCCATTGGTATTGGCCTCTCAGGATGGTTTACCTTGTCCGTTTCTGAATCGAGAACATCATTCATTATGTTTCCCCCTGTAAGAACCAGAAATACTACCAGTGAGGCTATTCCTACAATTAACAGGTTAAACTGGATTGAATAACCGATAGCCACGAGAGATGAAATTACAGTACCTATAACTGCCATCACGGCGTTCACCGGACGAAATAGTCTGACTAACGGATTCACTATGGGTTAAGTGTTAATCTTTATAAATTATTTCCCATATTATTCCTGCCCGGCTTTTTTGTTAACCGGATAGCATTAAGTGAGTGCATTTGCATCCACTTCATTATTCATGTATGTATATTCTTATATCCTGGAAAATAAATCATCCTGTTTGTTGTAGAAGGATATTCAGGAGTTCTGAAGGATTATCCGACTTGAAACCCGTTGGAGAAAAATGTGTTCTTTCCACCCTGATTCCATGCTCCTCAGAAATCTCTAGTACGGATTCAGTTGATGGCAGATTTATCTTTCTCCTTGACATGCTTTCACTTAAGTCTGTAAAGAAAAGTTCCATGTCTTCGTGCTGAAGCTTTCTGATAAAATTCGAAGTTTTTTCATCTATTGTTGATGGAAATTGAAGTTCTGCCTCGTTGAATACATTATTCATTGCCCCTGACCAGATCGGTCCAATATTTCTGTCTGGATATACTGTATCCTTAGTCTCATGAAGATTGACTTCTGTTAAATTGAGGAGGGTTTTCTCAGCATCTTTGACACTCCTGTTCACCCTTATTATAACCCTGTAATAATGTCCATGCCACATTGAGATCATGGGTTCGATACCACAATCAAGGGTGGCAGCCCTCCGGGCAATAAATCCCAGAAGATTTCTCACTCCCATTTCATGTCTTAGGTGATTGTTAATTACCACAGTACCGTATCTTCTTAAATTCTTATCCTTCAATGAACCTGACAGAACGCTCAAATCTGTTGCTGTGAAACCGATATAACCGTGATTACTGACATAATTTATGGCAACATCTACAAATGGTACAACAGATCCGTATGGGTCCACGTCGATGAAGTCGAAGCGAAATTTTGATACTATAGACTCAAATGACTCATTATAAATCTCTATTTCAGAATTGTTCTTCTGGGCGTTCTCAATTATTTTCTGGTATGACTTGAAGCTTCTCTCACTGACCACAGAACGAACACCTATTTCCTTTTCTGCCCTTATGGCCCTTATTCCAGTTGCTCCAAAGCCGTCAAGATACAGTCTTGGTTTTACTGTATTAATGAAAGATACCGTCAGGTCCCTGTTCAACTTTTGAGAAAAATTAAGGAAACCACTGGAAATCTTTCCTGGTCCTTTTTCCGGTCCAGATGAACCTTCTGGAACATTGAAATCAATCTCTGCTTTCCCTTCCTTATATGCGCCTATGATACTTCCTCTCCATTGAGAACTTTCATCACCCTGTATGGCAGTAGACTTCTGTTAATGGGCGTTATATCGAATACTCTAACACCCTCAAGAGCACGGATTTCCTGCAATACAGGGTTTCTTGATTTCTTGTGAACTGTTACTATCATTGGCTTTGTGTAATTCAGGGTATCATTAATTTCTTTCTGAACGTTCTTTGTGGTCAACTCAAGTTTTCCGATTTCATCAATCACTATTACATCTGCAGATTCTCTTGCCCTCTGAAGGCTAGGAATCAGGATTTCTTCAAGGAGTTTAGTATCAACCCCAATCTTGTCTATCTTTACCCTTGATACAAGCCCAGATTCAGCAAAAACTACTTTCTTTTTGGAGTATATGTCAAAAATAGTATATCCTGTGAGCCTGTTCTGATCAAAGACTTCCCCAACCAGGACTCCCTGTACTTCCTTTCCCTGATTTCTTATCATTTCCATTATTTTTGCAAGCGCCTCTGCTTTTATGGACCCGACTGGCCCGGTTATACCTATCTTAACCGCCATTTTTATTCCTCCAGTGACATTAGGGGATAGTCAAGTTCTTTTATGTACCTCATTCTAGCTCTCACTTCTTCCTGATTGTATTTAATTGTCAGATACACGTCAAGCATTTCTCCCTTTAGGGTAACATATTTATAATGACCCGTTGACTTTTTGACCATAGCCTTATTTATGCTGACTTCCGCCTTCTCAACGAATGGTTGTACCATCACGCTCTGTCTTATTGCCGTTTCAATTGCCTCAATGTTGGACAGGTTCATCGGAACACCGACATACTGATGATAGATTGAACCAAGCTTGATTCCCGCCTCAAATATCGCTCTTTCGCGATCAGTACAATGAAAATAAGAGGCTGCTTCATCTGTCATTTAACGGATATTTAAAAACTTGTAATAAAAGTTTTGAATTTTCTTGACCATTTAATTATATATTCAACATTTGAATCTATTAAGAACCGATTTTATGGAAACAATGTTTCGTAGAAAAATTTTATAACACAATTTGGGATATGCATAAGTAAAAATGGAGAAGAAGAATTATTTAGAAGAGAACAAGGGTGTATCTCACTACATCAATTACAGTAATGCCTTACTAGCTATAAGTTTCATATTTTTATTCATAGGTGTGCTTTTCTATCTTTCGTGGTCAATCTTATATAATACCTGGTCAGATCCCGGGCTCTATTCCTTCTGCCTACCCATGGCAATATTTGGAATTCTTGGAATTGCCTTCGTAAAAACTGGATCTTTTAACTGAAATTCTTTATTTCCCAGTCTGAGGCTACGACCTTGATTTTTGTCATTTTATCCTGAGAGAAGAGGATAGTTTCAGAGAATGGACTGTTTTTTCCACCTGAAAGAGACATGTGCAGGTTGCTTAATCCATAATCTGACAGGTTTATACCAAATTTCTGAAGATTTGAAATCAATTTATTCCTGAAAATGAATATGTTAAGTGAATTATTCAGAATCTTCTTTCCATTTTCTGTGGTGAAATCTGATGAATCCTGAGAAACAATGAGTATGGAAGTGAGATAATGCCTTGAAACTTTTATCATCTCAACTATCTGTTTTTCACATTCCCCGTTTCTGAAAAACCTGTGACCTTCTTCTATAAGAATAAGTGTGGGAACTTTTCCAGAACGCTTCATGAAAAATTCTGCGTACAAAAGCTGGTCAAGTAGATCATCATCACTGCACTTTCTTATTTCTATTTCAACTTCCTCACTTTTGGCTGATTCGCTAATGATCTCCTCTTTCCAGAGCCTTTCATCGTATTCACCAAGTACATCCAGAACCAGAATTCTGGTAACGTAACCCTGAACTATCAATCTCGTAAGAAGAACCTTTGAAAAAAAACTCTTTCCCGATCCTGTTTCACCCATAACCAGTATGTTGTGACTGCTCATGGGATAAGGGTCAAAAAATACAGGATTCCCTGTGAGGTCTTCGTTCCCAATAATTACTCCACTTCCTCTTGTTTCGAACAGAAGTGGAAAAAACGAAACCAGTTTTGATCCTGGCTGGGGATATTCTATTAACATCTTATTCCAGTTGAACATGCTCAAATTAATATCACGTTGTTTAGGAATTACAAGTTCGATTCCCCATAATCTTGCATAATTTTGAAGTCTATCTATCATTCTGGCAAGCAGGTAAAATTTCCTGGAAGAAATGGTGAATAATATTTCCACGTTATAATAGTACTTATCAACATCCTTTCTGAACTCCATGGCAGAATCTACCTTACTTTTGAGCGTGTTTCCAATGTGTCTTCCTTTCTCTGTTAAGATTCTTCTGCTGGTGAGTATGGATGTTACTCTTCTTTTGAAATGTGGGTTTTCCTTTGAGACCTTTCGGAACCTGACCAATGTGTTTACGGGCATATTTGATGCACTGATAAATCTTGATATCTGGAAGAATGACCCGCTGCTTATTTGAGTAACCAGAAGTGTGGTAGATTTCTTTTCTGCCTTTGAATACGTATTAAATCCTTTACTGTATACCCTTGCTTGAGACACCACTGGTAGAATCCTCTTTCTTTCTTCTTCATTCACCATGGTTGTTCTTATACCATGTTTTTCAAGGTTTTCCATCAGATTCAACAGTGCACTATCATCCTGGGAACCTGCTTCCATAGCTAAATATGTCCTGTGCAACAGTGATTCAGCCCCGGAGCCGATTATTCTTTGTAGAGAGTTTGTAATGGGTCCCCGGCTATCCAGATTCTCTTGATCCTCTTCAGAGATAGAGAACATCATGAATTTTTCATCAAGGTATTCCGTGATCCCGTTTATCAATGATATTTGACCCTTAACCTTTTCAGAATTTGCATTCCACGAAAAGCTTCCATCCAGTCTCAATATTAATCTCTTTTCCATCTGGAATGCCCTCATTGAGCTGGAGAAACCGGATTTTCTTATATAGTATGAAGTTGAGAAGATCGCAACAAATAAGATAGCTACGATCATTAGAAATGAGTTTTGATAGCCGTGAAAGATGTATAAAAGAGAGAAAATAGAAAGAACTAAAATGATTATCGAGATCAATTTTTGATTGTCAGTACTCCGGTAATCGAAGATGTTGGATAGTGGCTTGATGGGATTGGTATTTTCCCTATCCATCATATCCCTCATCCCTATCATTTAGTCTGAAGAATTGTGGAAGGTTCAACTCAGGGTTCTGGGATTTCATGTTTCTTGCCCTGTCTTCGTGCCTCTGTTTTTCTAACCTGACCCCTTTTTCCAGTGTAGAACTCAGGAAGCCATATCCGGATAACAGAAAAAAGTTTGAGAACATACCGGAATTGGACTGGTTTAACCTGTAAGAGGTGTATATGAAAGAATATGGCAAGATGGAGAGAAGGGAAAGAAAGCCTAGCTGGATGAAGAAGTATCCTGAAAAGTTGAGGTAGAAATAGATTAATATCAGGATTATGACTGGTGAAACAAGCAGCTGGATATACAGGAGCCATAGTTTTATTATGAATTTTCTCAATGCATTTATTCCGGTAAGTAAGGAGAGGAATGGAAGGAATATGTACAGAGTTATGAGGATTGCAAGCCTGAGCATGAGGAAGCTCAACATTGACATTGCCGACGTGAGATAGATTCCATCAAATACTATCTCAAGAACGGAACTTTTTGATGAAAAGAATGAGGATATATTCCCAATCATATATGAAATGGAGAAGTAATACGACCATTTTGTTGATTGAGATAAAATTAGTTTTGATACCTCCATGGTTCCGGTTGAGAAGCTATTGATAAGTACAATTGATAAAGCAAAGAAAAGGATGCTTTCAGAAAATTTAAGAAGAATTTCTTGAGCTTTTCCATTCTTGGAAGAAATCAGGTAGAAGGAGGAATAAATGGCAGAAAAAAACAGTAAATATGGAATCATTGCAAATAAATCGGAATGAAATGCCTGGATATTGATATTGAATGTCTTCCAGAAATCGAAATCATAAGTGCTCTTTAATCCATCATCAATTGCAATCTTCCATAATGAGGAGGAAATAAGCAATTCTATTGATAGGATCAGTGCTCCAAGCGGAGATAGTATGGAAGATATGTTGAACAAATCTATCCAACTGCTATATACTTGAAAATGGCGAAGAGAGTCCCACTTATTGCAAGAACGTATATGAGCGTTCCAATCGCAGCATTTTTTGCCCTGCTATAGGACTGATATTTTCTCTGTTCATCTGCACTGAAGAAAGAGATGGCTATTGGAATCCAGAGTATTGCTATTATGAAAGCGGATATTCCCACAATGAGATCAGTTGAACGGGATATTAAGCCTGTGAGGCTTGAAGAAGACGAGGTAAAATTACTAACGGTTTCGAAAAAATTAGTTAAATACACAACTGGGTAAAAAAGTAATATTAAAAATTGTTTTCATTAATGCGGTTTAATGCATATCATCGAAAATCTGTGCTTCCTTTTTCACCGACTTCAGAAGCTCGAGTCTCCTGTTGCTCCTGTCGTCACCCGCCTTGAATCTTTCCTTTGAATCATCATCGTCAAGTATCAATCCGGGAACAGGAGATGGCCTTCCATCCACGTCAACGGCTACGTAAGTAAGGTAAGCCTTTGTGGTGAACCTTTCCTTCCCTGAAAGTGCATCCTGTGCAGATACATCAACCTCTATTTCCATTGTTGTCTTTGTTGTATAATTGACCCTGCCCTTCATATTAACGATGTATCCAAGATGTATGGGTGCAAGAAAGAATAAGCTATCAATACTCCCAGTAACTGTACCCTGCCTGCAGTGCTTGAATGCCACTATGGAAGCCACATTATCTACCCATTCCATTAACCTGCCACCATAAAGAGCGCTGAACACGTTAGTATCAGCTGGAAGAACCAGTCTCTCTATCTGCGTATAACTTTCTTTCCATGATTTTGATTTTAGTTCCATAGGTACGTATCGATTGATTTAATTTAAAGAAATCATATTGGATCTATGGACGAAAGTGTATTAAAGGAAAAAGCCGCTGAAAAGGCACTGGAATATGTACCAATGGATGGCCTTGTGGGTATTGGTACAGGTTCGACTGTAAAATTTCTTATCAAGCTCCTAAGTGAGGAATGCAGGAAATACTCCAATGTCACATTTGTCCCAACCTCTGTTGAAACAATGTATTTACTGAATTCTGGCGGATTGCGGACATCCACGGACTTTCATGGGACTATTTCGATAGACATAGATGGTGCTGACGAAATTGATCCTGATGGAAACCTCATAAAAGGTGGAGGTGCTGCCCTAACCAGAGAAAAGATAGTAGCAGCAAACAGCAAAAGATTGATCGTAGTTGCAGATCAAAGTAAACTGGTGCAGAAGCTTGGAAAATTCAAGGTTCCCGTAGAAATAATACCCTTTTTAGCGGAACAGACCATCCATAATATAGAAACACAAGGGTGCAAGGTCAGCATGAGAACAGAAAATAAAAACAAAAGCGACAATGGCAATCTTGTTATTGATGCGGATTTTGGATTGATTGATGATATTCAGCATACTCAAGCTGGAGTAAAGATGATACCAGGAGTGGTAGAAGTTGGGATCTTTAAGGGAATGACCTGGAAGTCCATAATTGGAAAAGATGATGGCGTTTATGAAATTAATTATAAATAGACAAAAATATATTTTATAATCTTAGAATACTGGAAAATTTAAAATGTAGTTAGAAATAAGGTATTGAATTTTCGGAGTGTCCTTTTAATGCAAAACAGTGGTCTTGATGTTGATCTTGATCGAGTATTCGATCGAAAAATAGTAACAGCTTTGGTAGGTATGAGGGTGGAAATTAACAGGGTAGAGAATATTGCCGCTGAAATAGTGTCTGAACCACACGTTGAGGATGTCTTTGTTGTTACTGGAGATTTCGACATTATTGTGAAGGTGAGATTTCCTGATTATAATGAGTTTCAGAAGTATATTTTGAACAGGCTCAGCAAGATATCAGGGGTCAGGGATTCCAAGACCATGATGGTTGTAAGCATTAAGAAGGAAAATAAGAGAGTGTTTGTGGAGTGATTTTATATGGATTCGAATTTGTTTAACGAAGTAATGTATTTGCTTGAAGAAATGTCGCTAGATACGTCTGTGCCAAAAAATGTAAGAAAGAATGCTGCAGACGCCAGAACCAAGCTTGAGAACCAGAAGACAAGCTTAGATATAAGGTGTGCAACCGCTATTTCAATGCTTGATGAAATTTCAAATGATCCAAATGTTCCTTCACATGGAAGGGCTTCCCTGTACACTATCATAAGTAAACTAGAGGCACTTGCAAAGAGTTAGAGGAAAGAATAAATAATATTCAACATATTTTGAGAAGAATATATATATTATAATTATATTATTATGTGATAACAATGACGTTAACAGAAGAAGCAAACAAATTAGCCAAAATTCTGATTGTTTCCAACATTCCCAGAAGCGTTGCATATACACTTGTTTACACCAGGGGAAAGGAGGAAGTGACCAGTATTGAGATAGAAAGGGAGGCTGGACTCAGGCAGCCTGAAGTTTCCATTGCAATGCAGTGGCTCAGGAGAAGGGGATGGATAAATAAACGTAACATGAAGAAAGAAGGCAAGGGAAGACCGGTTCATGGATACAGGTTATCAAAAGACTTTGATGAAATACTTGAGGAGATCATTCAGGACCTAACCACTCAGATTGAAGATATCAAGAAAAATATTCAGGACCTTGCAAAGTTCAAGACCGCCTGAAATTATTTTTATCAATTTATTTTTCAAATTTTATGATTTAATTTTTCATTTGCCTTGCAGATGGCCCTTATTACCCCGAGGTGAGTAATTGCCTGCGGGAAGTTTCCCAGTTGCTCCCCCGTTTCCATATCGATTTCTTCAGAGAATAAATGCAGGTGGTTTCCCTTCTTTATTAATGTTTCCAGTACCTGTTTTGCTTTTTCTACGTTCCCCTGATCTGAGAGTACCTCAGCATACCAGAATGAAGTCAGTAGGAATGCATTATCCTTGCAGTTGAATCCGTCATCAGCATTATATCTTCTCATAAGGTAGTCCTTCCCCATTAATTCCTTCTCGATCCTATCAACAGTTGATTTTATTCTCTTATCATTTGAGTCCAGAAATCCTGTGAGTGAAATTCTTAAAAGAGAACTGTCAACATCTTTGGAGCCATAATACTGAACAAAGGATTGTGTTTCCTTATCGACACCGTTTTCAAGTATATCTGACTTGATTTCACTCATCTCTTTCTCCCATGTTTTATAGTCGCCCCTGAAATTAAGCAGCCTTCCTATTTTTATTGCCCTATCATACCCCATCCAGCACATTACCTTTGAATAGGTATAATGTTGTGGAGTTGTTCTGAATTCCCAGATACTGGAATCTGGTGTTTTCCACACATGCCTTATTTTATCGATTATTTTTATTACCAGGTCCCACATGTAAGCGTTAACAGTACCTCCAATCAATGCAAGGTGATATATTGCATTGATCATGGAGCCATATATGTCCAGCTGGAATTGCTTGGACGCAAGATTTCCCATTCTCAC
>JAMDCG010000034.1 GCA_023489425.1 Thermoplasmatota archaeon | reverse complement strand
GTTAGGAAAACATCATTCTTCCTTTACTCCAGTTTAGGATCACTGGTTGCAAATGTTGTTTTCTCTTTCCTTCTTATACCATATTTTGGTCTTATAGGAGCAGCCTTTGGTTTTTCATCTGTTTATGTTGTTTCTTTCATTATTCTATACAGGCTTGCAAAGAAGGAGGATCTGGTTCAATACAATATATCGGGTACACTTAAAATATGGGCATCTTCCATTTTCATGTTCCTGATCGTTTATCTGGCACTTCATTTCATGATTGAAAAATATGGATACTCTCTTTTTATTCTACCATTTCTCATATTAGCTGGAGCATTAATCTATACAGTTGTTGCATCACGACTGAAGGTATTCTCAAAGGAGGAAAGGGAATTCATTCTTTCCATGTTTCCAGACAGATTAAATTACATAAAGAAAGTTATAAGTTTTCTGGTTTTGGGAAATCAGAAATAAGTATGGTAAAAGTTGGAAAAGTAATGGATAAGTTTAGGTTTAAACTTTAAAAGTTTATAAATCAACATCTTCTTTGTAAATCTTTATTAAGACACATTTTAATTTTATACTACATTATGTTTAAATAGAGATCAACCTTATTATGTTCATGAACTTAAAAAAATTAATAGTAATTTCCATAGCCATGATGTCAGTCATAGGTTTTTCAATGGCAGTAATAGGTACTAATCCTGCCGTTCAAAATAATGTTGGTAATAGTAGTGCGGGAACTGTTAGTTCTCAGTTTACATCCTCTGGTGGTCAGAATGTAAGTGCTATTTCACAGTTTCATAACTTTGAGAATAGTTTTAATGCTACTGCAAGTTCCAAAGTGACTGGCTCAAATCTGAGTGGAAAAAGTACTTCAAGTTCATCTACTTTTAAGAACACTTCAAAGAACTTAAATAATAACCTTTTCCTCCCAAATTACAAGGCAGCTGAGGATTATAAGATGATAGATGGTCATGTAACTCCACATTACGTATCTGCTCCAGCTCCTATGGGTATAGGAGACTTTGGAATAAAGAATGTGAGTGGTGTTCTTACGCCATATCAATTATCAACGAACAGCTTTGAGGGTACAATATCCATAAGCAATCTTACTGCATTGTATGCATTAAATGATGACCCAAGCAATATAACAGTGCAGCTGAATACAGTTTTAAATAATGCTACCCTATTTGGAAATTCAAATTATACCTTCTGGACACAAAACGTGCTATTATATTCATCCAATCATCACACTATAACTTTTGAAGATAATATGTGGAATTTTTCAAGTCCAACGGCTACTATCACACAAAATTCTATCTATAGCACTACTGGGCATGTTATCAAATATCCTGGTGTACATATTGCATATGGGCCCACTTTTGCTGTGAAAACACCCTTTACAGTACATCTATATCTAAACTCAACACTAATTGACAACAGGAATGCGGTTTATTTCAATTACTCCGTTCCACAGCTATCGGTGCATGGCACATATGATTTGGTGATACTCAACTCTACCTACCATACTGCAAGCACATTTAAGACACCTCAGGCTAACTTCCTCATCAGCGGTTCACATCTTACACCAACGAATTATCTCCTTTATGATGCAGAAATAATGATTGGTGGACCAGGTGGTGGAAGCACAACAACCCTTTATAATGTAAACGCAAATATGACATTGAAATATTACAATGCAACAAGCTCAGCATACATGAATGTACCGAGCGCATATGACTATGGTACTGATACTGGAGAAACGTCATCAGGTGAATCCATTTACTGGAATTCAAATGATGTTGCAGAGATCAACACAGGTCCAAGTATTCTCGAAGGAATGTGGGGTATACAGCCCGCAACAAAAATGGGTGACATGAAGATAACAGGCCAGATTGAACCTTCAAACGCATTTTTATTTGTCAATGTTGGGACAAAAGTGAACAATTTAACTGCACAGTGGGCACCATTGCAACAGAACGGAAAGTTTATGCTCACTCTCACCCCCGGAACATACAGCCTTCAGGTACTTCTTTCAAACTATGCACCTGCATTCGAATCAAATATATCGGGCAAGGCAAATAGCCCAGCAAAAGTTATTTCAGTTAACCTGCCTTTCAATAAGTCGTACTGCGGGTACACACCACTATACGCTTTCAATAACAATCAACTTTCTAGCATAGCAGTACAGGGAAATGGTACACCAATGGAACCATACATACTTGCAGACCAGTGTTGTGAGGTAGATCCAGTATTCGGACAACTAAACGATTTTGGATTTCCAGTATTTATGGCAGTCTTTTTGAGTGGAACTACGGACTATGTAAGTTCAGTTGATAGCGTACAACCCTGTGTTGAAAACTCCTATAATGGTTCTTATGTAGGTTTTAATTCAATGCCATTCGCCTTTTATAAAGTTCAGAATTATTCAATGATTGGCATGCAAGTAGGTGGAATCTTTTATCCTGGAGAAGACGGGTTTATTGCAGGAGAGATAACTTTTTGGGATTCCTCAAACGATTTCATAGTCCAGACCTCTTTCGATACAAAGTTTCCAATCACAACTGTCAATTCTACAGATATCACTATATCCAACAGCGTGTCTACCCTGGAATACAATAATATATATCTATACTGTGGAAGTGTTATCCTTGCAAGTGACATAATTTGCTGTGGAAATTTAACCGAGGTAAATGGAACTGCAGATCTTGTACACAGCCATTTAGAAGATACTAACCTACTAGCATGTGATGGAGCTTCCTTAAACATTCGTGGAACTATTGTAACGTATGACCATTTACTGGTTGTCGATTCAAAAATAATGAGTACAGATAACCTTGTATCTGAGAGTGTATATTGTTATTACCTTTCCTCAGCAAGTTCAATGAATAATTATCAGGGAAGCAGTAGAATCATAGTCTATGACTCTACATCAAGTGATGTAGGTGGTGAATATATAGACATGAGCCTGATAGTAGAAAATTCAATGATTTCCATTAGTGGAAAAGTTCTAAATTCAACATACATATGTAATATAAATTCTACTGTTAAGCTGAGCTCAGTTAAAATATATAACAATGAACTGTACTCTTTGAACGGACTAAATAACATTGAATCAGCTACAGGCTCATATTTGTTATTTGCTTCAGAAAAGAGCAATACTATGATCAGCAGTTCTCAACTATTTGGAGTCAGGGGTTTTTCTGAATATGGAAACTTTTCTACAACAGGTTCGTTCATAATAGGCGTTGAATTCGAATCAATATTCTCAAACAATTCCTTTACAAACAGCATAATCCAGAGTATTCCAACATCTGTCAGTGAAGGTTACGAATTTCCGACATACCTATGGACCTATGATGGAACAAACGTGTTATCAGGAGACACATTTGCTGTGATAAACTTCCAGAATGATGAGGAAACAATATGCTGTGACTATCAGGTTAACTTAAATAGCATTACATTCATGGACGGTGTAAACAGTGTAACAGGTTCAACTTTCTATACATCTGGAGGAGACTCAGCAGCAAATCTAATCGTGCAGTATGGAATAAACAACATTCAGGGAAACACATTTGAATCCAAGCATGTGGAACTTCTTGGAAATCAGTATGGAGCAGGCAGTTCACTGATTGTTTACGGTGGTGTTAACGTTATAGGCCATAACAGGTTTATCAGTATCAATTCACCTGCAAGCAGCTCATTGATAAAATATGGGGATGTATCAACGCAGGCCAGTAACCAGTATCTATATTCCCTTAACTTCACCGAATCAGGATTGGCAAATGGTACAGCCTGGAGTGTAGATGTAAATGGAACAACACATACAACAACTGGTTCATACATAAATCTATTAGTGTCCCCAGGAACCTATTCATTTAAGGCAACCTCATATGGATATGGGTCTTTATCTGGATCAGTAGATGTAGTATCTTCATCTGTTAACGAGCCACTAACATTCAGTAAACTTCCACAGTATTCCGTAACGTTTATGAGTAGCGGTTTACCCAGTGGAGTTAACTGGACAGTGACCATGGATCATATGACAGTGTCTGGATATACTAACATGCTGACATTCACAAATATCCCAATGGGCACATACACCTATACAGTAGCTGATTCATCAAGTCACTATTCTCCTCTTGTTGCTTCAGGAACTATTGATGTCACATCAAATATGACACAGTCAGTATTATTCAAGGGTGTAACCTATACTGTAACCT
>JAMDCG010000045.1 GCA_023489425.1 Thermoplasmatota archaeon | reverse complement strand
TCAAAAAAAATTAAAAAATAAATAGGGTTAATTCTTTAGATATATAAACGTTCATAATCTAAGGAAATGATTTATATAGGATGATAAACATACGCACGATAATGAATAAAAAGAAGTTTGTCATAGCCATGGTCTTCTCGTTGCTCATGCTGGGTTCGGCTTTTGCCATATCCGCATTGGCTTCTAGTGGATCACAGCCTGTTTTGACCGGTAACCAAGGTGGACCAGTTCTTAATAGTGAACCGAGCACTGCTACAAGCAATACTCCTTGGAGCATGCCAACAACCACAATGCAAGAACCAAGTTACACTAATGGAACATTCAAAATGGGTATAGATTGTAATGTGAATTCGTTGAATCCATTCCAGGAGACAACATATTGTGATGCTTATGTAGTGGAAGAACTTTATGATGGTTTATTTAACACCTTACCAAATGGCCAAGTTGTTCCATGGCTAGCATCTAACTATTCTGTAGCACACGTAACAGCAAACAACCAAACGTACGATTTAATGACTAACACATCAGTAAACTATTCGTATATATACACAATAAATCTAAAACCTTACGTTCAGTGGACAGATTGGACCCCAGCTAATGCATCACAAACGTATACATTCTCAAACGTGCTACATTATAACTTTAATGGAAACATGACAACTCACGTTTTTAAATCCTATAAAAACACAACAATGAAGAAATACTACCTGCAGTCAGGTGACGTAGTTCAATCTTTTAGAATGCAGCAATCCTGTGGAGACTGGCCAAATGTTGTGAGTGTTGTACCAAACGGAAACCTAAGCGTTAAAGTGTACGTTTCAAAGCCAACTCTACTGTTATTCACAGCGGACTTTGAGAATAATGTACTACCATATCACATATGGATAAAACACGACTTCACATCTGTTGCCGGTCTTTATAACTACACACCAGGAATATCCTCAGGAAATGGATGGTATGACTGGAATATGGGATGGAACACAGCCACTGGAAGATCACCAGGATCAGTTGGAACTGGGCCATTCATGGTACAGAACAGCTACGGCATGCCAGAAGGAGCCATAATACCAAGCCATGTCGAAACTATGTATGTCAACCCACACTACTTTGTACAGTATGCAAACAAGTCAAGTGGACTCAGACAGTACACTCCAAAGATATATGAAATAAATGAACCATTCTTTAGCTCAGAGTCCTCAATGATAGCTGCATATCAAAAAGGTCAAATTGACACAACTTCCACGGCTCCAACTCCAAACTTCCTGCCACAGATCCAATCCACGCCTGGCTCGTACATATATCATAAAACATCAAGCGCATATGGTTATCTAAGGTTAAATACAAGAGTAGCGCCTATGAACGTAACTGCATTCAGACAAGCACTCAACTATGCCACGCCGACAGCATACATAGCAAGCGCAATTAGCGATGGTTATGCAGTTCTCTCATCTGACCCAGTAAACCCTGGGAACACATTGTATTACAACTCATCTGCACCTCAGTACACGCTAAATATGGCAAAAGCTAAAAGCCTCATAAAAAGCATACCTGGTATGGTCAACGTATCTGGAACTCTTGAATATTACGGAAAACCAGTTTCATTAACCATACAAACAACCGTTGGTTCTGTTGCGCCAGACAACATAGAAGGGATCGATGCCACAGTAAAATACTGGAACGAACTTGGTATAACAGTAAACTTAAAGGAAGAAGCATTTACAACACTCATATCAAACATTGACGGAACAATATCCTCTAACAGCAACCTATACCAAATAGGTGATCTAGGAATCAGTACTCCCATAGGAGATCCAGCTCTTGATTGTCGTGATTCGCTTAACCCCAAATATGGTATACCTACTGACAGCTATGTAGGTCCATTTTCTAGTATGGTATTTAACGGAAAGACACTGAATGGCACACAGGTGCAGGATCTGTTTAACAACATAACAGCAAAAATGGTCAACTCAAACTCACTTTCAAGTAATGTACACGAAGCTAAACAACTTCAGAGTTTGATGATACAACAGGCAACAATGGTTAACCTTGGTTACTTCGTCGATCTCATACCAGAACAAACAAATGGTTTCACCAATTACTCTCATACCAATCCCGATGCAGTGTATCTATATTGGTACTGGCAGTTCTTCTCATTAGAGCACACCAAAACATCCACAGTCAAATACCCCTACCATCTCACAGTGAAGGCAACCGTGAGCTCTGGTACAACTCAATACGATAATGAAACATCCACAATCTCGTTTACCGTAACAAATGGAACAACGCCTGTTTCAGGGGTGACAGTACTGGTGGGAATAGCGGCTACTTACGGGGGTATATTCAACATAACTTCAACGAATCTAACTACAAATTCTAATGGTGTGGCACAATTCAAATATGAAGTGAAGGATTTGAACACTCTCCTTGTAACCACAAATAGCACTGGAGTGGTGGTTCATGTTAGTTCAGAGGATGTAAATATAACTGGTATAGCTGAAATTCCAGGCTCGACCACGGTTGGATCCGGAAACGCAACAGTAGAATTAACACTCATGCCAAATAAACCGGTAACTGCAGCGAATTATACAACAGACTACATTGTAGCTGGTGTAGTGGTTGCTATTGGTGTGGTAGCTGGGGCCGCTTTTGTGGTAATGCGAAAACCAAAAATAAAATCTTAATTTTTAAAATAAATTTTTAAATACCTTTTTTTTTATACAGTCTCAAATGGGGGAAATAAATGAATATTTATCTATTAACTAGAAAAATCATACAGGCATTCGCTCTTGTAGTTATAATGACTCTTATAATATTTGTAGTCTTCAGACTTATGCCAGGAAACCCAGGTTTACTACTTCTAAAATCAGCAAATAAGACTGGGACACCTCTATCTACGAAGCAGAAGGATGCAATATTAAGTACTCTTGGTTTACAGGATGGCAAGTTTTCACTTGTGGATTTCGAAACTTATCTTTATCAAATGTTTACATTTCATTGGGGAAAGGATTTTAATTCGCCCGGTCAATATGTATATAACGAAATTGCAAATGCCCTGCCCTACACATTAGTTCTTATAGTCTCATCGGCTCTTCTATCCTTTGCAATTGGGATACCTCTGGGAATAGTAGTATCAAAAATGAGAGGGGGAAAAAAAGAGGGAGTGTTGTTGACAACTAGCTTGATATTAAATTCAATTCCATATTTCATTCTGGGGGTCATATTGTTTCTTTATCTGGCAGTTTATTCGAGCGTACTACCTCTGAAATCAAGTGTTCCACTTACATACATCACACACCCATCGCTTAGCACTTTTCCGATATTGTTGTATCATATCGCTCTCCCATTTAGTACATTATTGATCATAGAATCAATGGGCCATATGATTACCATGAGGGCGGCGATGGTATCGACACTTGGAGAAGATCATATAACAACTGCAAGGGCGAAAGGAGTTCCTGAAAAATCCATATTAAGAAAACATGCTGCTAGAATAGCTGTTATACCAGTTACGACAAGGTTGGCCTTACAGTTATCATTTTTAATTAGTGGGTCCTTAATCGTTGCTATTATTTTTAACTGGCCAGGCATGGGTCCATTACTTTATCATGCAGTTTTGAATGAAGATTACCCTCTCAGCGAAGCCTCCACTTTCATCATCTCTCTTTTAACCATAGTAGCATACTCACTGATTGACTATATACACGCATGGCTCGATCCAAGAATTAAAGTATGATAATTATGTTTAGGTGAACTAATATGGAAAAAACTGATGAAAAGAGGAGGAAATATGAACCCTCTGTATACTGGAGAAGACTTTATAGGCAGTTCAAGGTCTTCTACAAAAGTACTTACGGTAAGGTAGGATTCTATATATTGCTGGCGTTTGCAGTAATAACCTTGGTAACGCCATTCGTAGTTGAGCACCCTAACTATACATACATCGCACCTGAAGTCGATACTCACGTTGCAAGTGAAATAGTGCAGACTCACCTCACAAACATATCAAAAGGGAACTCTGGAGTGGAGTTATATTCCCCCATGTCAACCACTCTTCAGAATGAGGGAACGTCAGCTATTTACCTTGGGACTTCAAATGGGGATATTTATTGCTATGGATTAGGGGCAACAAAAGACTCTAAATTAGGAAACTATAACTTAATTTATAACAGTCATTTGAAGGGAAAGGAAAAAATGCTCCAACCAACTATGTTTTCGCTCATAAACTGCGCTGAGGAAATTACTGGGTATGCGGGTCCCGGGTTATTTCAGAGGTTTGTCGCACTTCCAATTGCCAATGGGTCAAATGGAAATGTGGTTATAGGAACAATAGCATTTCAAACTGCGGGACTAAACAAGCCAAGTTTCACTGAGATGACTTCATTTACGTATAACGGAACAATTGTTGGAA
>JAMDCG010000013.1 GCA_023489425.1 Thermoplasmatota archaeon | reverse complement strand
ATAAAAATGTAGATACGAAACAGATGATTCCACTTGCCATCAAAAATGGCGTAGCATATGTAAGTGGACAGGCATTTACAACAAATGGTACTCAAAAGTCATCAATGAGACTTAATTTCACATTTGGATCAGTAGAACAGCTTGAAGAGGGCATAAAGAGAATAAGGAAGACAATAAATGAATCAGCCTAGTAAGAAAGGAATTACCATTGTAGCGGGTACCTTTGGGCATCTGCATAAAGGTCATAAGGCCCTTCTGATGAGAGCTATTTCCACAAAAAAATTCATTATCGTTGGAATAACATCTGATGAATATGTGAAAAAGACCAAAAATTATAATGTGAGAGGTTACAAATCAAGAAGTGATTCTGTATATGAGTTTCTCAGAGAAAAGAATGCAAATTTTACCATTAAGCCAATAGAAAATAATTCTGGCGATGCTGATAAAAATAAGGATTATACTGATATTATAGTATCTAAGGAAACAGAAGGAAGTGCCAGAATTTTAAACAATAAAAGATTGAAAAATGGGCTAAAACCAATGCATATACATACGGTAAACACAAAAATTGCAAATGACTTTTTTGTTTTAAGTTCGTCAAGAATTGATAGTGGCGAGATAGACGAGGAAGGAAAAAGGCTCAATCCCTTAAGAGTTTCAATTATCCTATCTAAGAATATCCAAAAAGCATACAGGGATTCAATTTTAAGATCGGTTTTTAAAAATTCTCCAATTTCAAGTAGCATAGAAGTTAAAAATTCAGAAATATTTCCAGACTTTTCAGATTTTAAACGAACAAACAGCGGTAAAATAATGGATTTTGATTACCTGATTTTGATTTCTGAGGGCATCCTGCCCTATAGTAGGGGTTCTAGAAATAAGGTTTGTGTGCGAAGTTTTATTATTGACAAATACGGCACAGTAGGTGAGGGGGTAAGTAGCTCTATTGAAATGACAGAACAATTCTATTCAGCCTTTGTAAGGGGTAGCGATAAATTAAATATATTTAATCTGGAAAGCAGAGGATATTTCAGTAAAATGATTTTAGAGTCAGTAAAAAGCAGTTTGCAGTGCAGGACTAAGCCATGGGAATTTGGTGTTTTTGATAGGATACAATCGGTATAAAAAAACAATAGACATATTAATGTGAATTTAATGTTTAAACGATAACATGGTTACCAAAGAAGAAATATTAGAAGCCCTTCAGGCTGTAGAGGACCCTGAAATAGGAATGGATGTGGTTAATCTAGGTCTAGTATACGATGTCCAGATCAACAAAGATAATGTTTACATAAAAATGACTATGACTGCACCAACATGCCCTGTAACTCCCTGGATTCTATCTGAAGTCCAAAAAATAGTAGAAAACATGGCCGGTGTTGAAATGGCAGATGTAGAGCTCGTTTGGGAACCACCATGGAATCCATCAATGATGTCTGAGGTTGCCAGAGACGCTCTCAATATGTAAGTTCTATGACTTTACTCCATTTTTATCCTTTAGTCTTTTTATGTCTGCTGCCCATAAATGAGCTCTGCACACTGTGATTTGCATATCATTTATGTACAAGGTGGATGTTGTCATTGCAGTTTTTTTGTAGGACAAATGATCTATATTCTCTATAGGTACCCTTATCTGATCACCCTTTCTTGGGGTATATATAAGACCCTCATCTGTTAACTTCAGAACACCTTTAGTATCATTTAAGATCGCAAGATCGACGCGCACAGGATTATCTGTTTTTTTCACATCGCTCATATGTAATGCATACTATAACAAACTTCAATATAGAACTACTGCTAAAAATTAATTGAGCTTCCTAGCAATACGAATAAAAAACAAGATGTCATATCATCCTTGATTGTCATAGTATAAAAAATGTTATCTTTATATATAGTTTAAATATAAGAGATTTGGTTTTTATGAGTGAAAGAGAAAAAATCAACATCGAGAACATAGTCGCATCAACATCACTGGCTGAACACCTCGATCTGAGCAAAATAGCATTGGCACTGGAAGGGTCAGAATATGAGCCAGAACAGTTTCCAGGATTGATTTACAGATTGAAGGAACCTAAAACTGCTGTCCTGATTTTCAGGAGCGGAAAAGTAAATTGTACAGGAGCAAAAAATCTTACTAATGTAAGATTGACCATTCAGACAATTATCTCTACCCTGAAAAAGGCCGGGATAGAAGTTTATGATTCTCCAGAGATAGTGGTTCAGAATATCGTAGCGGTATACGATCTTGAGGCAGATCTGAACCTTACACAGATAGCAATGTCCCTTGGTCTTGAAAATGTGGAATACGAACCAGAGCAATTTCCCGGTCTTGTATACAGAGTTGAAGAACCCAAAGTAGTACTGCTTCTTTTCGGTTCAGGAAAGGTAGTGTGCACAGGGGCAAAGGAAGAAAGCGAGATTGAACAGGCAGTAATAAAGGTCAAAAAGGAATTACAGAAAGTCGGTTTAATCTGATTTGAAAACCTGATCGAGGAGGGATGTAGCATAAATCCCCCTTCCCAGTGAAAATTTTAGTAGACCTGTTCCGTTGGTGCTGAAATTAATTGGTCTAAACCCAATACTACGATAGTTCCCCTTAGAAGAAAGCTCATTTTTCTTTTCTATTTTGAAGTCTGAAAATTTCAGATCATCTTCAATCATTACTCTCCTTATAATATCTCCAGGAATTCCATCTTGATTTTTTGTTTCGGTCCCAATTAGTGGGGCAAGTGGGGCAATCTTACCTGCTTTGGCCAAATCCTGCATTCTTTCAATGTTGAATTCGTTGACCAGTATGATCTTATCCTCGTCTATGTTGTAAAACTCGTCCACCGGGCTGATAAAATCTCCTGAGAATATCTCAAATGGATTTTCCGTTAATTCTTTCCTATAATTAAGAATTTTATTGAATAGATATGACTGATAGGCGTGTATAAACATTATTCTCAGGCTTTTAGGCAGAGAATCAAAACTCTGATCATAGCTTTTCCCTGAAACGAGTTCCGACATGAGTGCCCTCTCAAACTGTAGATGTTCAGGATAATTCTTGAGCCCAGATGCATAATCCCAGTTTTCTCCAAGTTTTACTCTAAAATCCTCATTATCTATCTCTGGATCGAAGAGATACTCTTTAACTGCATTCTCGATGCCATTTTTTACAATTTCCCTTCCCACCTTGTGAGTATTATACCTTATGGTTCCAAATCGTTGAATGCCAAAAAAGTTCCAGAAACCTTTATTTCTAGATATCTCATCGATCCTTTTAGCAGCATTTTCAACTGTCATTTCAGAATCAGATACTCTGATCTCGAATCTGTTACCCTTTAGATCTCCAAGGTTGAGTGGTTTATCAACATAGAAGGATTCTTCCACCTCACAATCCTTAATTCTTATCTGATCAGCATTAACGGATCCATTTATGCAGAAATATTGAGTAGTTATGGCTCTTTTGTCCTTGGTACCGGCAAATGTAATACGTTTCCTGCTCATGCCAAGATATCTGGCAAGATGCGTAACAAAGTGGTTTGTTTCCCAGTTTGTCAGAACTACTTTTAATATAGTATATTTTCCATTTTCAACTCGCTTTAAATCATTTGGTATCTCCTCAACAATAAAATCCTGAGGATTTACCTTAATAGTATAACTCATGCTAGTTCAGATGTATGTTTTTATTATCTTGTAGTTGTTGTCTCTTTCTACAGGGATCATACCAATACTCTTTATTGATCGTATAATAGTTTCTTTTCTGAGATTACCTACCTGTTTACCTGTGGCTGGAATAACCCTTTCATCATATATGGTGCCTCCCCAGTCATTTGCCCCAAACATTAGGGCAATTTGTCCCATTTCAACTCCATTGGTGAGCCATGAGGACTGAATTATTGGAATGTGCCTGTTAAGCACTATTCTTGATATAGCAATATTTCTTAGAACCTCTTCTCCACCAACCCTGCTGGTAACTAAACCTTCTCTCTCAAGTTCTGTATTTCCTGGTTCAAAATTCCATGGGGTGAAAGAAAGAAATCCATTGTATTTTAACTGTAACTTAAGCAATGATAGAAGATGATCTGCCTTGTGATAACTATTTTCAACATGACCAAACATCATGGTAGAGCTTGTCTTTATGCCTATTCTGTGAGCAGTCTCCATAACATCAAGCCATTGCTGTCCACTGTGTGGTGGTCTTCTCAGTATCTTCCTTACATCATCTGCGAATATTTCAGCGCCGGCACCAGGAATTGTCTCCAATCCACTTTCGCGCAATGCAACGAGAACGTCTTCCACACTCATTTTCTCCTTCTTAGAAATGTAAGAAATTTCAGAGGTGGATAATCCATTTATTCCAATTTCAGGCACCATTTGTTTTATTGTCCGGAACAGATTTGTGTAATATTCCAGGCTGAGTTCAGGATTTACGCCTCCCTGTATAAGAAGTTGCCGAATCCCATAACTGTCATTGAATGTTTTAACCCTCTTGGCAACATCAATTGCACTCATGGTATACGCATCCTCTTCCATCCCTGTTCTGTAAAATGCACAGAAGTTACATCTCACATTACAGATGTTGGTGTAATTTAGGATCATGTTGGATACAAAGGAAACCTGCC
>JAMDCG010000093.1 GCA_023489425.1 Thermoplasmatota archaeon | reverse complement strand
GAGGAAATATGAGAACAGATTCAACTAACTGATATTCCTTTGGTATGGTGAAATAAAGTATGAGAAACCACACGACAACTAGAAAGAATTTTATTCTATAATGTGGATAAGATATTACTGAACCTGTATATTTTCCTTCTCTTTCTTCAGGTTTCATTGCCATCCAGAAGAATGATATTAGTAAAATTAATTCTATTAATATGGGAATAATTGGTGGAAATGTCCCTTTTATAATATTTTCGTAGATAGCCATAGTAGAATACAGTAAAAGAATAATTACTATCCCATTTATACTTCTCCTACCTGTCACTGGGAATCTAAATTGTGAAGATAGTATTATGGAACCATAAAATATGGGAATCATGTATGTGTCTGGAAGAATAAATATATGGCCTTTTGTTAATCCTGATAGAGTAATTGTTATTCCCATTCCTATTATTGTTGAAATGGATAACCAGTATCCATAGGATTCATATTGATCTGCTGAATCATTCTGAATAGCATTATGAGGCTCCAGGTGAATCACAAAGTTAATGATAAATATTCCAACCAGAATCCATATTATAGAATCTGACAAAAATGGTATTTCTATCAATTTGATCATATTTGTTATGTTTCGGGAAAAATCCAACCGAAGAAAAAGATATGCGATGAAAGGAAAAACCCATACACCTGAGGCTTCGTGATACGAATTAGAATCCATCCAAAGAGAATAAATTACTGCAATGACGCCTGATAAAACTATTGAAAACAATAATACATAAAAAATTGCCACTATGCCATAATGCCACATTATAAGAAGACAAAAGAGGATGGTTAGGGAGAGAATGATTTTTTTTATATTATGAAAGTCAGCATAAATATCCATCTATTTCTTCTCACACTGTTCAGATTACGGAATTTATGGCAGTACCAAGTTCACTTGTTCCTCCTGTTATTCCAGAGTATTGTGATAATTCATTTATCAGCACTCCTGGTTGTATGTTGGCTATGGTTGATGGATTGTATAATTCTCCCTCGGCATAGTATGTTCCAGATGGGCCGGTAATTATCAGACTCGATGTTAGGTGGCCTGCATAATTAGCTATTGCCTGACCGTTAAGTCCAGAAGTTGGGTACTGTGTTTCATACTTAAGGAATAAGGATGATACCGAGGATGGGAAGTTTGCTTTTAGTACAGATGATCCCTGACTTACTGAACTTGGTCCATCTGGTGGGAGATATTCTCCGTAAACATAGATTACGTGGAAATGGTAATTTATTCCACTAAGAGTGTATGAGAAATTATTAAAAAGTAATCCTGGTATGTTGGTTGGTGATTCGTCAGGGTCACTAAAATGCATCTCTTTATAGATAGTTGAATTCGACAGAGATGGGTCCTGCGAGTGAACGTAGTTATAAATTATCCAGCTATCAGAAGCACCAATGGGACAACCCTGCCATGAAAGGAAATATATGTTCACTCCTCCATCAGAAGAAACGTCTGAATTGCTAATCTTTATAAAAGTTCCACTTTGAACTACAGTGGAACCTGTACCGGTGGATGATGAATTGAGTACCCCTGAAAAAATAAGTACTGCTACAATTACTATGACAGCAACCACTATTGTTACTGCCGTTGTTAATAATCTCCTTCTTTTCTGGATTAAAAGTCTTAATTCCTCTTCCTTTTGCCTGTTTGTTTTTTTGGGATTAGCCATTCTGAATAATATCGAATTTGCATATTTAAAGATTTGACACAAGATGAACAAATTCAACAAGATAATAGAATATATTATTAACAGACTCACCATATTTGATTATGAGGTTTGGGATAGTCGGTATCGGTAATCATGCAATAAGCAGAGTGATGCCTGCCATATTGGAAAGTGGTAATGAAATTTCTGGAATTACTACAGCTAATAAGGAAAAAGGGGCCATAACAGCTGAGAAATTTTCATGCAAGTATTATTCCACATATGGTGAAATGCTTTCCGATGATATTGACGCTGTCTATGTCGGTTCACCGAATTTCATGCATTATGAACATGCACGAAAAGCATTAAATCACAGTAAACACGTTTTACTGGAAAAACAGATGACCCTAAGATCCGCTGATGCTAAAGAACTCATTTCTCTTGCAACAGAAAGAAAGGTTAAACTGGGCATTGGTTTCCACCTCAGAATGCACCCAGCTCTTGAATACATAAGAGGTGAATTACTAAAGCCAAATGAGGATATAATTTATGAATCAGGTATATGGACTCATCTTTCTATTCCAAGGGAACAAACTGCGGATAGTAAATGGTGGAACGAGCCTGATAAAGTAGGTGGTGGATCCGTGATGGGGACTGGTGTTCACGTCATTGATACACTGATTTCATTCCATAACAGATTCCCCAGGAAGGTAACTTCATTCAGAATGCCAGAAGAAAAAATAATTGATGAATCAATGGTTGTAAATATGCAATTTGAAAAGGGATTTGCTACGGCTTTATCTTCCAGACAAATGGAGGGATTTTCAAATGATTTAACTTTATTAACTTCTGATAGGAAAATAAGATGTAAAAATTTCTTCGGTACAACTCTAAATGCAACCATTGAAATTAACGATGAAACGACAAAGGAATTCAAAACAGGAAACCTATATGCAGAGGAAGTGGCAGAATTCGAAAAATATACTAGGGGAGAAAAAAGCAAAATAGCAACAGGTAATGATGGATATAGAGTAGTAAGAATTGTAGAAGAAGCTCAAAGATTTATATCAATGGTAAGATAAGAATTACTGTATCATTTCTCTCGATTCCAACTCCCTAATAAGGTCTCTTGAAAGACTTCTCAAACGATCAGTTAATTCATCGATTTTTTCTCTTATTACCTTGTCCAGCGTTGAAGAAACTGATAGTGCATATTCATAATAGTAACCGCCATTTTCAATAATTCTTGAATCCCTCATTACAAAACCCATGCTAATCAACTTTTGTAAGGATCTGTAAACGGTGCTTTGATCTTTTTTTATGTCCTTTGAAATTTTTTCTATTCTGAACCATTTCCCTGGTGTAAGTGCGTAAAATATCTCCACATCTGTTTTTCCAAAGTTAAAAACAGACTCTAATAAATCGGAACAGCATGCAATATCTGAATTCAATTTCGATGTTATTTTCATACTTTACTATGATATTATGGAGTTATATATATGGTTTTGTATGCTTTTGACAAAACCGTAACATTGATTAACTCCAGTATAATATCCAGTAGAATTCAATTATGTCAGAAGACGATTTGGAATTAGAAAACATAAGGAAAAAGTTAATGGCAAGAATTCAAGATGAGAATAAGAAAAAGGAGGTAAAAGTAATGAAACCGGTAGAATTAACAGATGCAACTTTCAATGATGAGGTTAAGAAAAATAAAATTATGGTAGTGGACTTCTGGGCATCCTGGTGTGCTCCATGCAGATTTCTCTCTCCCATAGTTGAAGAACTGGCCAATGAGTACAGTGGCAAAATCTCTTTTGGAAAGGTTGATGTGGACGCAAACCCTGAAGTAAGTTCGTCCTTCAATATCACCAGTATTCCAACTGTGATAATGTTCAAAAACGGAAAGGTAGCCGATGTGAGCATAGGTGCAGTACCAAAGACAATGCTGGATGCTAAACTCAAGAAGCTGTTGAACTGAATGAAATACGATATTATTGTAATAGGTGGTGCCTTTGCTGGGTTATCCGCTGCCATATATTCATCAAGGCAGGGGATGAAGACACTTGTGGTTACAAAGGATATAGGGGGGCAGGGTTTGCTTACAACTGACATCCAAAATTATCCGGGTTTTGAGAGCATTTCAGGATTTGATTTAGCTTCTAAATTTCAGGCACAGGCTCAGATGTACGGTACGGAATTTTCATATGATGAAATTAGAACTGTTACTGAGTCTGATAATCAGTTCATCTTGAAAGGTGTAGAAGAGCAGTATGAATGCGATGCACTCATACTTGCCTTTGGTAAAACTCCGAGGGATCTTGGTAGTAAAGGAGAGGAGAAATATAAGGGAAGAGGTGTTTCCTACTGCTCTATCTGCGATGGGCCACTGTATAAAAACAAGGATGTTCTCGTTGCTGGAGCAGGAGATCACGCACTGCAGGCAGCCCTATATCTTGGGACTGTAGCTTCAAAGGTTTATGTAACTCAGAAGGCAAATCGTATTTCAGGTTCAGAGGACATGATCGCAGAGGCAAGATCGCTGGAAAACGTAAAATTCCTTTATGAATCTGAAGTGGATGAAATACTTGGAGATAAGACCGTGAATGCAGTGTCATTAAAGAAAAAAGATGGTTCTGTTGAACAGATCCCGGTGAAGGCAGTTTTTGTTGAAATGGGATATATCGCCAAAACAGGAATGCTGAAGGGATTTGTGGAAATGAACAAAGAAAATGAAGTCATTATAGACATGAACGGAAAAACAAGTAGGGAGGGAGTGTTTGCTGCAGGAGATGTGACAAATATCCCCTATAAACAGGCAGTCATATCAGCAGGACAGGGTTCTGTAGCTGCTTTAAGTGCAATTAACTACGTTCACAAGAAACGGGGAATGGGATCCGTCAGAAGTGACTGGAAGTTCGTTGATCTTAATAAGAAATCAAAAATCTCTCTCTAAAAGTATGATAAGTGTACATAATGATGGATTTGATTCCAAGGACAGGAAAAGAGTTCAACTTGACGGGGAAGATATTACAATACTAAAGCAGAATGGAAAATACTTTGCGTTTGAATCAAAATGCCCTCATAAAGGTGGGCCTTTGTTTCTATGTCGAACCCTTTCTGATGATAGAATAATGTGTCCTTCCCATCATATCATTTTCAATCTAAATAATGGAGATGTTCTTGAAAATCCTATTCCTAAAACAATGGGAGACTATGCAAATTGTTCAAAGCTGAAAACATACGAAGTTAAAATAAATGGGGAAGAGCTGGAGATTATAGTTTGAATTTCTTGCTATTCTCCTTCCACCAGATCTGATTTAACAAAGACTCAACATATTCGGTTTGAAAATCTTGCTTTAGTGCCTCCTTCAGAATGGATTGAGCATCATTTAACCTGTTTATTTCCATCAAGCAGGTCCCTTTTACAATTTTAGCCTCTGGGTCATCTGCCATTTCAATTACTATGTCCAGATGAGATAAGGCCTTGTTGTATTCCTTCTTTCCAAGGAGAAGTTTTCCCATCATTAAAAAATACTCTGGATCTTCATCGCTATGTGCCCCCTCCAGAACATCAATTCCCTCCTGAAATTTATCCATGGACTGATAAAATTCTGCAAGTTGCATTGCCATCTCTGGATCATTGTCGGAGACCTCCAATGCCTTTTTATAATATTTTTCAGCCTTTTCATTATCTTCGAAATCTTCCATCATTGAAGCAAGTTCTGAATAGAACAGGGGCTCAGAGTCATTAAGTGATATACATTTTGTAATATAGTTCATTGCTTCATCTAGATGCTCTTCTGCCAGTTCATTCTGGAAGAGTAAGTAAAGCGCATCCAGATCATCTGGTTTTTCCTGTATCATCTTAGTAAGAATTTCAGTCGATTCCTTTATCTTGCCGCTTTCCTTGAGAACTATGGCATAATTTGTCCTGTATATGGGGTTCTTATCCATTTCAAATGCTATTTTAGCTTCCTTTAAAGCTTTCTGGGCTTCCTCCATATCCATATAGATATTGCTTTTCAAAAGATGTATCTCAGGCATTTCACCCTTCTTCTGGGCCTCGTTTGCGAGTTTTAAGCTCTCCTCGCTATCACCTGTTGCATAAAGCATGGAGGCATACTGAAGCACGTATTCTGGTTTTCCAGAGTCCATTTTATACGCTTGCTCAGCGTGAGATTTTGCATTCTCAATATCGCCAATTTGCGCAAATGCCTCTGAAGCCAGTGAAAAGGCATCAGGCCTGGTTGAATCAATCTCTATGGCTGTAATGAATTTTTCAAGGCTTTTCTCGAATTCTCCCTGGGTTAATAATTCAAACCCTTCAGCTATCTCTTTGTTGTAGTCAGACAAATTAATCTTACTCTCATTGAAAATAACTATTCATATGTTACTGATAAATTCAGGAAACAATAATATCGAAAAATTACATGGGGAATTATGAGCGAAGATAAGGAAAAACTGTGCAGAACAATCACAAATGACTTTTACAGTCAGGGTTTTGGTAATACTCCTATGCTAAAGTATGAAACGCCTAATGGTTCCGCAGTTTATTCTAAACTTGAGTATTTCAATCCATTTGGCTCTATTAAGGATAGGGGAGCTTTTTTCATGATCGACCATCTGATTCATACAGATGACTCTATTAAAAACAAGATCATTGTAGAAGGGACGTCCGGCAATACAGGAATCGCAATAGGGAATATCTGCAGGAAACTTGGGATTAAGTCCATGCTTTTTATTCCTCCAGGGACTTCTGAAGAGACAAAGAAAGAATTAATTAAATCTGGAGCAACTGTCATCGAAACAAATGAACCAAAAGATACTACCAGCACTGAGACTGCTATAAATTCTGCAATTGATATTGCGATGAAACAACCAGAGACTTATGTTTGCCTCCATCAGCATGGAAACGAGTTCAATTATCTATCTCATGTTTATACTACTGCCCCTGAATCTGAAAAGCAGATGGGCAAATTGCCAGATGCCGTTGCTATTGCAATGGGAACAGGAGGATCAATAATTGGGAACGCTAAATATTTTAAGGGAAGAAGCCCAACCATAACAGTTTATATGCTTCAGTCAGATCAAACATCGTATATTCAGGGAATAAGGAATTTTCTAAAGGCAAAAGATAAGACAATCATAGAAAAGAACATATCTCTGGTAGATAAAATGATA
Source organism: Thermoplasmatota archaeon (assembly GCA_023489425.1). Next base: position 14,987 of record JAMDCG010000093.1, on the reverse strand, counting down.
AATGTTAATGAGCGAGATGCCAGTGATGGTGTTCAAAAACTGGCCAGAGAACTTGGAATTTTTGTTGGATTTTCTTCTGGTGCAAATTTTATGGGCGCGCTGAAGATTGCAGAATCTAGAGAGAATATAAATGTATATACTGTTTTTCCTGACAGTGGCGTAAAATACAGTGAATTCTACCACAATAGTGGCATATTGACAGGGATGGAAATTGAGGATCTAAGTACAACTGTTAGAGAAATGAGAGATGGATTTATTTCATTCAAATAGGCTATTATTTATTTTTGTGTTGAAATTTGCCTTCCTTTTTTCAATAAATGCCCTGGCACCTTCTCTTTGATTTTCTGTTTTGAACATATTTCCGAAATATTCTTTTTCCCTGTCAAATAAATCTCTATTCTTACCTCTTGTAAGCTCCTTTATGTATGCAAGTGACTCATATGGCAGCGCTTCATACTGCTTGCCTATTTCAATGGCTCTTTCCATGTATTTCTCGTTTATTTCACTAATAATTCCAAGATTGAGTGCCCTGTTTGAATCAACTTTTGTTCCAAGCGAAGCAAGTTGGAATGCCATGTTATCGCCCACAAGATTCCTGAGTCTTTGAGTTCCTCCAAATCCCGGTATAATTCCCAGGGTAACTTCTGGTAATCCGAAATAGGTGTCTGGATGAGCAATTCTTATATCGCATGCAAGCGCAAGTTCAAATCCCCCTCCCAGAGCAAACCCATGTATTGCTGCTATAACTGGCATTTGCCTTTCTTCTATGAAATCCATGACCTGGTGACCACGTTTTGAAAAATCGAAAGCTGTAACAGGATCAAGGTTCAAAAAAACATTAATATCTGCACCGGCGCTGAAGGCTTTATTCATCCCTGATATAATTCCTATATATTTTTCATCTTTGAGGGCTTCTCCAATCTCTTCTATTGTTTCAATATCAAGTGGATTTAATTTCTTTTCTCTATTTATGAATATTTTCAGCAATCTTCCTTCCTTTTCAACCATTATATTTTTCATTTTTTTACCTCATATTTATAAAAACCCTCACCAGTCTTCCGGCCAAGCTTTTTTGAATTCACCAGATTTCTAAGGGTGATGGGTGGTTTGAATCTTGGGTCTCCGTAGTTGGTATATAACACTTCCATGATATCCTGGCATACATCCAGACCTATGAAATCTGCCAGTTCCAGTGGGCCCATTGGATGATTCATACCAAGTCTAAATGTTTTATCTATATCCGAAGCACTTGCAACAGATTCTTCAAAAGCAAGTATTGCTTCTCTTATTAATGGCATCAGTACCCTGTTTGAAACAAACCCTGGAAAATCTCTCACCGTTACTGGATCCTTGCCAATTGTTACAAGTAATTCATACACTTTCTTCATCAAATCTGATGAAGTTTTTTCACCGGATACAAGTTCCACTAACTTCATAACAGGTACTGGATTAAAAAAATGAATCCCCATGAATCTTTCAGGATTATCAACATATGCCGATAGTAAATTTATAGATATGGATGAGGTGTTTGACCCTATAATTGTATTTTTGCCAACTGTTGCTCCAATTCTTTTCAGTGTTTCAGTCTTAATATCTAATCTCTCAAACACCGCTTCTATAACCATGTCACTTTCACTAATGGAATCCATATTATCCGTGAATTCCATTCTTGAAATTATCCGATCGGGTGTATCTTTAAGTGATCCTTTCCTTTCAAGCTTATTCAGTGAATCAATAATTGCAACCCTTGCATTGTCAAGAGCCTGTTTGCTTACATCTACCTGAACAACATTGTAGCCACTTTGTGCAAAAATTTGTCCTATTCCACGACCCATGGTTCCCGAACCAACAACAGAAAACTTCAATTAACCACCTCTATTGCCATAGAATGACCTCCTCCTCCCCCATGACATAAGGTAGCAATACCTTTATTCATTTTTCTCTGTCGCAAGGCATGAAGTAATGTTACCACTATTCTGGAACCACTGCTCCCCAGAGGATGACCAAAAGCGATAGCCCCTCCATTCACATTGAATCTGTCATTATCAATACCCAGCTGATCCCTTAAAAGAATACATCCTCCTGAAAATGCCTCATTGTGCTCAACAAGGTCGAATTCGTTTATATTCCAGTTGTATTTCTGAAGCATTTCCCTGGTTGATTTTATGGGTGCTTCAATATAATCCCTAGGGTCCATACTTGATGACCAGAATCCATTTATCTTTCCAATGGGCTTGAGGTCGTACTGGTCTACGGCTTTTTCTGAAGCTAAAACCAGCGCCGATGCTCCATCAGAAATTTGCGATGAATTTCCCGCGGTGTGAATTCCATTGTCGCTAAAGGAAGGCTTAAGCCTTGAAAGAGTTTCTATGCTTGTTTCCCTAATACCCTCATCAAAATTTAATTCATCCATTGGGATAATTTCATCTTTGAAATAACCCATTCTTGTGGCTTTCATGGCTCTCGTATAACTCTGAAATGCATAGTCATCAACCATATCCCTGGTCTGATTAAATTTATTTGAAGTTTTATCAGCGTAAAACCCCATTGAATTCTGGTAAAATGCGTCCATTAAACCGTCATTGTACATGGAATCTGTTAGGGTTTCCCGTGTAGAAAACATGTTTTTTACACCGTACCTGAAATTACTCGATAGCAGGTATGGTCCTCTGCTCATACTTTCTGTACCTCCTGCAACAACCACATCTCTTTCTCCTAAAGCTATCTCCCTGTATGCATTTTCCATTGCCAGCATCCCTGATGCACATACAACATTAACAGTATTTTTCGTAACTTGCGATCTTATGCCACCATGTGTACTACATTGACCGGCTGGGTTTTGTCCATTTCCTGCCTGAATTACATTTCCAAATATCACCTCATCTACCAATTCCTGATCTATTTGAGATGATTCCAGTGCTCCTCTTATTGCTATCCCACCAAGTTTGGTTGCACTAATGCCTGAAAGAGATTTTCCAAATTTTCCGTGAGGCGTTCTCTTTGCAGAAATAATATAAATGTTTTTCATCGTTATCTAATGTCAATATTGCAATTTTGTTAATATGCTTTGCAATACTTAATAATACAAATTATGGAACATGCTTTAATAACTTAATCTTGGTCTCTTTCTACATCAAGATCCCTGCTTATCCAGTCACTGTAACTTCCAACGTATAGCTTTGGTCTTATACCTATATATTCCATTGCCAGAAAATTTACACATGATGTGACTCCAGAGCCACAGTATAAAATGTCTCCATCCTGTAAACCGTTCAATAGTTTTTTTAGTTCATCTTTTCTCTTCATAACAGTGCCATTCATCAGTTCTGTGTATGGTATATTAATAGCACCAGGAATCCTGCCAGCGATTTTATCAATTGGTTCTTTTCTTCCTTCATATCTGTATGTTTCACGTGCATCGATTATTTTATGTTTATTTGATTGGTTCAATATGTCTTCATGTGTTGCAATCAAATCTGAATTTAATTTTACATCAATATGGCCCGGTGGAACTTTTCGTTCTGGACCAGACTCGACAACTAATCCAAATTTATTCCATTCATCAAAGCCTCCGTTAAGAACCCTTACGTTTAAAATACCCATATATTTTAATAAAAACCAGCATCTGCCAGCTCCAGATAAATTATCATCATAACATACAATACTGGTATCGTTTGTAATACCTACCTCCTCCAGTCTTGTTTTTAAAATATCAATGTCCGGAAGTGGATGTCTACCTCCAGTTAATTTAACTTCAGATGCGAGATGACTATTAAGATCCATAAAAAATGCTCCTGGAATGTGAGACTTAACAAATTCATTAAATCCATAATCGGGTTCTGTAAGTCTGTATCTGCAATCTAGAAGTGTAACTTTATGAAGAATTTGTTTCAGCTCTTTTACAGAAATTAGTACTTTAGATTCCATAACCATTAATCGTAAGTTTTAATAAAATCTTTGTTGGCCTTCAAAGAAAAACTATTATAATGCGAATTTAATTAGGTATCTACTAAATGAATAACCTTAAACTTCTAACAAAGAAAGAACGGGACTGCCTGATTACAATCGGGGATCATGAAGTAGATGAATTCCCACTGAGACTTATAGATTTGTCAGATATGTTAAACGTTAGACCACCAACAACATTAAATCTTATTAAGAGACTCGAGGGGAAAAAACTTGTACTCCATGTAAAAGGAATGATTCATTTAACTAATAAGGGAAAATCTTTTTATCACGAAATAGAGGAAAACCACAGAATAATCGAGACGCTTATGGTTACTTATGGTATGGATATCGATCGTGCGTGCTTAATTTCAGAACAAATAGATTATCTGGTTGACCATGATTCGATTGACACAATGTTTCTAAAGCTCGGAAAACCCGGAAAATGTCCACATGGAAGAACCATAGAACAGATACACGATTAGAAATGTGACTCGTATAGTAATTTTTAAATACATTAGTATAATACTAATTGCATTAACCTAATACTAAGTTGATTGAATATGGATTCTGGAAAAAACTCAAATAGATTGATGAAAAATCAGGTAGGTGTCTGGGGTGCTATTGCTGAGGAAATTGCAGCTATGGCGCCAGCATGTGATACAGTTGCGTTCATTACATCTGCTGCAGCTTTTGCATTTTTTTTAACTCCACTTGCCTTCCTCATTGCAACCCTAACCATGTTTCTCGAAGTTAATACTCTCTATCACTTGTCGACAAGACATGCAAGCGCTGGTGGATATTATGGATATATAGGAACAGCATTTGGTCCAACACCAGCCATAACGAGCGGATTGCTATATGTTATGTATCAGATAGCAAGTACAGCGGCTATACCGGTATATGTTGGGGGCGTTGTACTCCCAGGAGTTCTATCCTATTTCCTTGGAATGTCACTACCTGGTTGGATATGGATTCCATTCATTCTCCTATTTATCCTGGCTCCTATAGCTTTATCCATTTTTGGAATAAGGCCACAGATGAAATATGTAAGGATAGCTGCCTTTTTTGAAGTTATATTTCTGGGAGTACTATCAGCAATTATAATAATTGAGGCAAAGGACAATACGCTTGCAGTTTTTGACCCTTTTACAAAATCCCAAATTTTTAATAAGGTAGGGGGGCCGCTAAGTGGTCTTGGACTTGGAATGATATTTGGTTTGACGAGTTTTATTGGCTACGGAGGTTCTGCACCACTTGGAGAAGAGGCAGTGAACAGTAGAGCGATAACTAAAAGTTTAGTCTTCGGTCTTATAATAGTTGGAGTTGTTTTAACCGAGGTTGCTTATGCTTTAACTGTTGGATGGGGCGTTTCTCTTATGTCATCATTTGCTCAGGCTAACATCCCTGGTATAATAGTTGCAACAGCTTATACGGGTGTAGCAGGTGGAGTCATGCTTTCCCTTGTGGCTTTCAACTCAGCTTTTTCGGATTCTGTCGCAATGCAATCCAATGCAGGCAGGGTTTATTTTGCAATGGGACGGGATGGAGTGCTCCCACATTACTTTGCAGAATTACACGAAAAATATGTTACTCCTCACAAAGCATTATTGTTTATTGGTACGATGGCATCCATTCTTGCAATTGGTGGAACTATGTTAATTAATGGGTTGATGGGGCATACATTTGTTTCCTTATTAACAAATATGTCATCAAGTTTAGTAGTATCCTCTTCTCTAGGGAATAGTTTTGACTTTCTTACAACTCTTGCCCTATTTGGGCTCATCATAACTCACATTCTGCTAAATACAAGCGTAATGACCTTATTCATCAGACTGAAGGAAAAGCACCATGGAATTTACATAGTAGTACATATCACAGAGCACTATGTCTTACCCATAATTGCAACTGTAATATTTCTATGGGTATTGTATGAATCTATAATACCCCCTGTATTTCCAATTACTGAGGCTGTAATAGGAGCTTCTGCCTATCTTGTATTTGCCATCTTTTATGCAATCAGAACAGTAAAATTAAAGCCGGAAGTTGCAGCCCGTGCCGGTAAGTCCGTAAATCTGGTTGAAGAAGAAAAATTAGTGGAATTGGAGAAAAAAAGCCAATAGACTAATTAATTCGTAAATAGTTGACTTTTTCCATTAATAACTGTTTTTTATTGGAGTTAATATCTGCGTTGTGATTTAACTCCTTAAACATTGATAAGTTCTACCATTAACAGAAGTTTATTTATTGCTACCCAACCCTTTCGGCATTCTATTATATATTTTCAAAAATAGAGAACATTAAAACAAAAAATTTATATTTTATTGTATTGGGCATTAATGCCATCACGCAGATCCATCTTACTTTCTGAACTAAATGCTGAGGAATATCTCAAAATTTCACACCACGGAATAATTGCAAGCAACAGAACTTCTGCCCTGGTAGGAATGAATGGAACAATTGACTGGGCATGTCTTCCGAATTTTAACTCCGACCCTATATTTGATTCGATCCTTGACAGTAAAAAAGGAGGCAGTTTTTCAATTCAGCCTGTTGATTTTCAGAATGTTGAATCCAGCCAGTATTACATTGATAATACAAACATACTTGTAACAGAATTTAAGAAAAAAAATCAGGTAATACTAAGAGTTACAGATTTCATTCCAACCTCAAAATACAGTACGATTAATTTCCCGGAGATTCATAGATATGTCGAAACCCCTGTTGAAGGTGTGGAAATTCGTTCTGAGATAAAACTCTCGTTCCACTTCGGTAATTTACCTGAAGACGTGGTTAAACACAAAAACGGATATATATTCAAATACAAGGATGAATATGTTGGGGTATCTTCAGATTTTAACTTCAAGGTATATGGTAACAAGATTGCTGCAAATTTTAAAACGAATAAGAATGGGAGTGGATGGATCATTGTTTTTTATGGTATGCAGCATGTACAAAAAACAAGCGATTTTAAGTCATTTGATCTAATGGAGCAAACCGCAAAATTTCAGAAGGAGTGGGTATCTGAAGGAAATTTTCCACTTATATACAATCATGAAGTAGTGAGATCTGCTCTGGTTCTAAAAGGTTTGATATATGAACCGACTGGATTGATGGTCGCTGCCCCTACAACAAGCTTACCCGAGGCTATCGGCGGAGACAGAAATTATGATTACAGATTCTGCTGGGTTAGAGATGTGGCATATGTTATAGAATCACTTTCAATGCTTGGTTATAAAAATGAATCGGTAAAGTTTCTTTATGATGTAATGGAAAGGGTAAAAATGGAGGGTCACCTCAAGACAATATACACAATAAACGAATACCAGAATCTTGAAGAGAAACTTATCAACTATGAAGGTTATAGGAAATCATCTCCTGTAAGGGTAGGAAATCTGGCTGCGAGCCAGTTACAAATTGACGAATATGGTAGCCTCATAAATGCCATATACCATGTCTCTAAGAATGAAGGAACTATTAATACATACTTATGGGATTTTGTGAGGAATATACTTTCAAAGTTAACCGAGATATGGAAATATGGAGATTCCAGCATCTGGGAATTCAGATCAGAACCATTAAATTATACTTATTCAAAAGTTATTGCATGGTCAGCGTTTCAAAGAGGTATTGAAATGTCCAAAAGATTGGAGCTTTCAGCACCAATTTCTGACTGGAAACTTCAGGCCGATCTAATAAAAAAGGATGTAATGGAAAACGCATATAGTGAAAAGCATAACTCCTTTATGCAGTTCTATGGCTCTGAAAGTACTGATGCATCTCTTTTAAGAATGCCCCTTCTAGGATTCTTACCACCTGATCATCCATATATTCTTGGAACGATAAAGAAGATTGAGACCGATCTAATGGTGGACGGGTACCTTTTCAAAAGGTATAATGACAAGGACAATTTTGTTTCAGATGATAACGCGTTTGTTCTTTTATCCTACTGGTATGTAGAAGACCTTATAATAACTGGAAAAGTAAAAAAAGCGAGGGAAGTTCTGGGCAAAATTGTCTCACATTCCAATCATCTTGGTCTAATGTCAGAAGAAATTGATTTAAAAACAGGCGAATTGCTTGGCAATTTTCCACAGGCGTTGAGTCACCTTGGCATGGTCAGAGCGGCAGTAAGATTGAATAGAGTTTCCAAAAATTACGGGAAAATCGAACATGAGTTAAAGTTCACTTTATATTAAATAATATTTATAGATTAATACATATATTTTCTTCTCCTAATTGTAGTATTTAAGCATTTTTTAAATTTAAATAAAATGATTTAGATGGAGTAAAGATTAAAAATGGATAATCCTATAGAACCAAAAGAAAAAAAAGGAAATAAACTGATAGCCATAATAGCAATTGTTGTGGTGATAGTTATTGTAGGGTCGTTTGTTGGACTAGATTACAAAAATCTAGTGAAAACAACAACGCCCACTCCAACCACGTCTAACAATGTGTTATATGTCTATACTGGTGTGAGTGGCCCGGTCAATTCTGAGCATCTGCTTGGAGGTTGTGTAATAGCTGAAATGAAGGGAGGATCGACTCCAGCTGCGTCAGCGCAGTTAATGGCTTATCTGATGAACCCTGCGATCCAGAAGGCCTGTGAAGCCCATACTGGATTTATACCTGTTGATCAGGGAGCATATACGTCTTCACCAAGTACAACAGTACCATCAATATACGCTTCAAGCAATGCGACAGCGACTGTTACATATTACACGAGTATAAGCACAGCGGATGAGTCCTATGTTACTGGGGTTATAAACAATTTTGAGAAGGCATACCCAAACATCCAAGTGAGTGTTAGTTTCATAACCGCTGCATCCATGGTTGAGGAGATTTCATCACTTGTAACTGGAAATTCTCACGCAAATGTTGTTATGACTATTGATAATCTTGATGTTGGAGTTCTCTTTTATGATGGCTATCTAGCATCAATCAATGCCGCAAAGATTACTGCCGGAGAAGGAGTTATAAGTTCAATTTCAAATCTTAACAACTACGAAGTATCAGAGTTCGGAGGAGTATACTTCCTGACACAGCTTGTCAATATACCTCTTGTATGGGTTGATTATACAGCACTTCAGGGTGCAGGAATCACCAAGGTACCCACAACATATACACAACTCTATACTGATGCAAAGATCCTTGATAAGAAATATGGTGTTGGAGAAATTAACATGCAGGGACATGGAGGAGCAAGCACACCCACAGAACTTTATCAGTGGATGGTTCAATTCGGTGGAAACCCAATGATGTTCAATGATACTGGGGATATTCATGCTATGGAATACATATATAACCTGAGTGCATACTTTTCACCAGATTACAAAACATCATACTGGGCAACCTATACCGGACTTGCATCTAACACTTACTCAATGATGTACTATCAGTGGCCAGGTTCTGTCAACCTTACAAAACTTGGAATGAAATCCTATAACTCAACAGACACTGTAACCAATGAATCGCTAGCAGCAATTAACGGTGGAGTGTTCCTTAGATCACCAGTTTCATGGATTGGAGAATGGCAAACTTTAATGGACAAAGCATGGACAAGTATTGTAGTCGACCACTCATCATATTCTAGTATACCATCAATACTTGCTAGTCAAAACAGCGCTTTAAAAAGCTTCCTGGCGACTAATTACAATCAAAACGTTGCAGACCAGTATGAAAATGGTACATACGCGCCAATAGAAGGGCAGTAAGTTTTTAAACTACCAAATATTTATTTTTTTAAATGATAAAACAATCAAACTTTTGCAAGTATAAAGAAAATTGAAATTATATTATCTCAAACTCTATTAGGTTTTTGCGATAACTGTTCTCTGGTCTTTGTTTCTATTAAATAAGTATCTTAAACCTGAAGACAGGATTTGGAGTAAAACATTAAATTTTAAAGGTTTAAAATGAAACAAAGTATGGGGACATTCATCGGGAAGGTTGCTGATCTTATTTTTCCTTTATCTTGTTCAATCAATTATGTGATAGTGCGCATAAAGCGCTATTTTCACGTGGTGGTGTTTAATAATAGTTTTAATAGAAACCATTGTGTATTATCATCACACGTAAGACTGAGGTAAATCTAAAATCAATCAAAGTACAGTTTCTCAAATGAAAATATGTAACTTTAGAATGGAACGAAGATTTAATTTGTATTTACTTAACTATTTGAAGCAGTGATCCGTCTTCATTGTATATATTATATCTCTTGAGACTGAAACCTATCTTTGCTCCCAACTCATACCTTTTGTTGGTTTTTAATATTATTGGGTGCCCACCTTCTTCATCTGAATCAGTTTCCAGATTTTTATTATCAAGCCTGCAGCTTACGTGAAAACTATCTTCCTCCTGATTGCACCATTCTACGGTACCAGTTAGATCATCCCCCTCACTTATCCAGTGATCTCTGAATCCAATTATTTTACCTGAATTGTTTATACTATCTCCACTTATGAAGTTCATTGGATATTCTCCGACAAAGTCCCCAAGCCATTTACTTTTTGGTTCATTTAGGATCTCGTCATAAACGCCTATTTGCTCAATCTTCCCATCTCTCAACACGGCGACCCTGTCAGAAAGTGTAGAAGCCTCAGTTTGATCATGTGTAACATAAACAAAGGTGTGACCAAGTTCCTTTTGAATCTTCTTTAGTTCGGCTCTCGCAGTATATCTCACTCTTGCATCAAGATTGCTTAGAGGTTCATCAAGAAGAAAAATTTTTGGGTCCCTTACAAGTGCCCTGGCCAGAGCAACCCTCTGCTTTTGTCCTCCACTTAGCTGGTTAATGTTTCTTTCTAGGACATCTCCAATCTTCAGAGTTTCTGCAATTGATTCTATTTTACCTTTTATTTTACTCTTTTCATATTTTGCCATTTTCAATGGAAACTGAATGTTTTGATAAACTGTCATGTTAGGATAGAGAGCATAGTTCTGAAACACCATTGCTATATTTCTCTTATTAGGAGGTAATTTACTTATGTCCTTTCCATCAAGGATTATTTTTCCAGCAGTCAACTCTTCAATTCCTACTGTTGTTCTTAATAAAGTACTTTTCCCCATTCCTGATGGCCCGAGTACGACTAAGAACTCACCGTCATATATTTCTAGATTTAGCTTATTTAATACCCTTTTCTTTCCATATAATTTATAAATATTTTCATAACTCATTTTTACGTTCATCCGACTAAACCTCCTGATAAATATTGTCCTTTTAGGTACTTTTGAAGCACAGCTGCTAATATTATGACTGGTATAGTTGCTACCAATGCAAATGTTGCAGATTCCAGTGGAAGGTTCCTTGACACATAATTATACAATGTTACAGGGAATGTAGAATCTGTTGGCACTATTGGGGCAATGATCACAGCATAAGTGAATTCATCCCATGATGTCATCCATGCGAGTAAAAATGCAACCATAATTGGTACTCTTATCATTGGCATTAAAAGTCTGAAAAATGTGGAAGAAAAAGAAGCCCCGTCCACCCTTGCCTGATATTCCAGATCATGTGGTAAACTTCTAAATCCGCTCAACATGATAAAAACTGAAAGTGGCAATACGACCAGTTCCTGTGCAAATGCAACGCCAAACACCGTGTTGTCAAGATTCGCATTAAGAAAATAAACTGATATTGGTATAGCAATGACCAGCCCTGGCATCATATTGATTATGAACAGGAAGACAATTAGCTTGTTTGAAAGACTTGATGTAAGCTTAGAAAGACCATAACCTGCTGGTATTCCAAGACCAATTGCAATAAGACCAACCATGAATGCTACTTCCAGACTTCTTGTTAATGGACCTATTAAATCAACTTCCTTGAATGACTCAAAAAGATTACCCAGTGTGAAAGCAAGTGGGATCTGCCCAGGGTATATCTTTTCAAAGGTTAAATAAGCTGGTTGGAAGGCATAAATTATTAGTATCCATAGTGGATATATGAAAACTATTGCAAGGATAATTACTGCAATATACGTTGTCCATTTTCCCTTCTCATCTGACATGATCTTTTGCACCTCCAAGTCTTACCACTATGACAGAATACACCATTATGATAGCAAGTAGAATCGTTGCTGCCGCGTAAGAAATATTCCTTGTCTGAAGCGAAGAGTAATTTTCGAAGATTAGGGTATTCATTATAAGTGGATGATACCCTATAATTACCAGCGGCAATGCGAAAATATTAAATTCACTTACACCCCTAACGAGAAGTGCAATTGACATTATTGGTGCAATGTTTGGGAGGGTAATGTGTATAAATCGACTAACTGCACCAGCCCCATCCACTGATGCTGCCTCATATAATGTAGGAGGTAAAGACGACAAACCTCCGTAAAGAATTAATGCAACCAGAGGTGTATTCTTCCAGAAATCAGAAAACATTACAACACCAAGTGAAGAACTGTTTGTATTAAACCAGTCCACAGGTTTTAATCCGATTGAAACAAGAGCCGAGTTTGCATATCCCCCAACAGCCTGAAATATTATAGAAAACACAAAGGCACTGACTACAGTGGATATACCTAGTGGAATAATAACTAGTGTAGAAAACGCTTTCTTACCTTTGAATGGCTTTATCAGTACCATTGCAATTGCCAGCGCTATAAAAAGCTGAATCATAAGAGCCCCTACGCTAACAAGCAAAGTATTAATTATAGCACCATATAGTCCATAACTGGGCAAGGCTAAATAATTTGCTATGGTAAAACCGTGCTTTCCTATAAAACTATCGTAGACCACAGTTATGGCTGGAATTATTGCCAAACCTATTACATAAGCTAATGCGGGGATGGCAAAAATAAGATAGAATATATTCCTTTTTGCTGACCTCTTGAAAACATTTCGTCTCGAAAGAAAGTCTTCTTTAGTTACGTTACTGCCTTTAGATTTGTTCTTATCCATACGATTTTCATTTTCCATTTTGGATCACGCTTAATTACGAGTTTTTTGATTTATCTTATTCTATGAGGGCTTTTCGTTTATCAAGATTTATTCACCCTTTCTGCTTTTTTAATATCTATCCAGATTACTTACTACTCAGTACTGAAGTTAAACTTCTTTAAATTTAATGTTAAATTAATACCATAGCTTGAAAATAATATTTAGTTTTTTTACTCTTTTAAATAGTTTAATTATTCGTTTAAACTCCATTTATAAATGATACAGTGGTAATAGTGGTAATTTAAATGAAAATTTAGAAATTATAATTGATTACTCTTCTACTGTCTCTGAATTCTTTACCATTTCAACATTCCCTATTCGTAGATCATCAAGAACAGGTCTTGTAAACTCAGGATGATCGAACTGTTTCTTAAAACCTGAAAGCACTCCCCATGGGTAAAAGACTGCCATTGCTACAATTAATATAATCAGAGTTGCATAATCAAATGGAATTAATGTTCCCCATGATGATGGAAGAGTAAGAGAGAAAGTGTAATGGATTCCGATGGAGGAGAAGTTCAGTGAAGTGATTGTACCAGTAAAGCCATCACTACCTATTAGTGTCATAATAGTAAGGAATAGAATATAAACTACATACCATATGGCGTTTTTTGCCCCAATCTTGACCTTAGAAATAATTCCTATTAGTGCACAACCTATAAACATCAAGAAAACTGCATAAGGCTCAGAAGGCCATCCTGCCCAAAAGGGAATCAAAGAACTTAAACCGACTGAAAGTGGTGCAATTAACCACATTCCTTTAAATTTATCTTCTTCTTTAGTTACTCCCTGTCTTCTTGATACCATTAATGCTATTGGAGTAACCGCTAGTCCTAGGTATCCAGCAGCTGATGCGTCGTCTATAAAACTGTATATAGATGGGACAGGAGCAGATAGGAAAACAATAATAGCTCCTATCATTGTGAATGTGATAAGTGCTACTAGAGGTATAGAATGTTTTAAATTTATAGACTTTAATTTCTTATTAATAAATCCAGATCTCCCAATAGCCATCATTACCCTTGCGCCACTTCCTGCGTAAATGTATCCTGTTACATATGGAGCCATGAATCCTGTAACTAAAGCAGCTATGAAAATCCAGTAAAATCCGGACCTTTTTGTAAACACAAAGAATGGATTTAACCCAACGAGAGCATGCGCACTGGTCAATGCACCAAAATCTCCAGGCTTAATACCAAATGAACTCCAGTGGAATCCAAGTATTATAGCAAAGGCCACCCCAATATAGATAAGAGATTCTATAACAACTGTAAAAATCATAGCCTTTGTTACATCACTCTTATGCTTCGTTTCCTCTGCAAGATCTGGTATAACCCTGGTTGCACCAAAGTCATACATAGCCAGTGGCATGATCGATAGAAATGAAATGATAGGAGTGTGTGTGGTGAAAAATCCATATTTAAATAAATTCTTAGCGTCAAAAACGAATCCAATTAGGCCTATCACCATGGCTAAGTAAAATACCAGTTTTACCAAACCGATCCAGTTACTTGTTTTTCCAAACTGCTTAATTCCAAAGTAGTTGATTGGAATAAAAGTAAGAAGAAGGGCTACACCTAGAAGTCCTCCATCAATTGTTGGGTATCCAAGATCTGTCACAAAAACTCCGGGCAGGAAAAACCCAGAACCTATAATTATTGCCACTACTTCTATTGGTGGAATAAATAAATACCAGAGTATATCTGCCATTGAATTTATTAAATTAGTCCATCTCCCATGTGTATATATACTGTACCTCGTTGGACCACCAGCTTCAGGGTATACCTTGCTAAGCTCTACATATGTAAAAGCAACCAGTAAGTAAATAAAAGCTCCGAATACAAATGCCAAAATCGCACTTGGCCCTGCTCCAGCTACCATATCAATTGTTCCAAACAAAGCTCCATTTCCAAGAGATCCGGCAATTCCTATAATCAAAAGTTCATAGAACCCTAGCTCTTTCTTTAATCGAGGTTTTCTAGCTAATTTTTTTGTTACTTTTGCTGAAGATTCCATCAATGGAATATCAGCACTATAACATAAAAGTCTTACTCCAAAACGTTTTTAAATAATAAGAATAAATTGCATGA
>JAMDCG010000007.1 GCA_023489425.1 Thermoplasmatota archaeon | reverse complement strand
CCTGGGACAGTAATTGCACAGGTGAAGTTGCTGGATAATGAAAAACAGTTTGCTCCCAGGATGGTTGAAGTACCGTATCCATTAGTGGACATAGTTGTTAGAAGCCCCAGAGAATATCACTGGCAGGCACCTTCGTTTGAATATGATCCAAGGGCCTGTTTTAAGATTAATCCTTCAAACATTACCGACAGCATCCTTCATGATCTTCAAAATTCCAATGTTCCCTACATTCAGAGTATAATCGCAAAAAGAATCGCACTTGAACTCGTATCAATGAGAAAAAAGAAAGGAAATACAATTTTACTTAACCTTGGTGTTGGAATACCTGCACTAGTTTCATCAATTCTTTCCAGGGCAGGGTATTCCAGGGATATTGTTACAGTTGTAGAATCGGGACCGTGGGGAGGTATAGCTCTAACTGGTGGCGATTTTGGGGTATCCATGGGTGCCTTTGCCCTGTCCACAATTCCAGATATGTTCTCAAACTATGAGGGCGGAATAATAGATGTTGCATCACTTGGGTTTCTTCAAATTGATAGCAGTGGGAACGTGAACCCTTCCTATATCCCGAATAAGCTAACAGGACCTGGTGGTTTTTCAGTTATTGCACAGGGATCTCCAACATCTTTATTTGCAGGTAATTTCACCGCTGGGAAAATTGAATTACAGTTTAAGGACGGTAAATTGAAAATATTAAAAGATGCGAACACAGTTAAATTTGTCAAGAAGGTGTATAAGATATTCTTTAGCGGAAATGAGGCTCTGAAATATGGCAAAACTGTAAAGTATTTTACAGAGAGATGTGTTTTTGATCTGACACAGAAAGGTTTGCGTATAGCAGAAGTGCCAGAAGGAATAGACATTGATAAGGATATTATAGAGAAGATGGAATTCAAGCCAGAGGTGAGCAGGGATATAAAAAAGATGCCTGAGATCGTTTTCGGTTCACAGGAAATGGAAAGAAGGGATATTGAGACGTGGGCAACAGAAATCTAGTACAAAATCCCAATCTCTTTATAAATTATGATTAGCATGTACGGAAGAGAGAATATGAAGAAAGGAGTGGAGATATCGTTTCAGTTGAACGATTCCGATCAGAATCAGGAAATCGTAAAGGCTTTAGGTAATTTAACGGGAAACCATTTTCTGAATAATTACGTTGAGAAGTGGAGTATTTTCCACGTAACCTTAGGAGATCATGTATTCTTCAAGGTACTTTATAGCGGGGAAAAAATAGGAAAGTTACACCCTGCCATAGAAAAGGAAATTAAAGAATATTTTGACGATCTCTCAAAGAACAGTCAGGAAGATCTGATGAAGGAATATAAAAGAGCGAAGGAAAAGGGTGGATTTAAGGAAGTGGAAATTAAGGAACTAAAGGAGGAATACGATCTCTGGCAGGATCGTCTCTGGGATTATATTTAAATAATAAATTAATACATTTATTAAGTTCAATTAATGAGTTCCAGGTATTTGCGCTCTATCTGGTTCGTGGGTTCTATCCATCTTATCTTTAGATTCTTCTCCCGGAAGTAATCAATCACGTCATCGTTGGATATGTTTTCATCTCTCTGGATAGTTACAGTATTTCCATGATCCTCAATGACCTTTATGGAAGATGTTTCCAGGGAAGATGCTTCAGGTTTACTGTAAAATGTGACATTCATTAGATTTGTTTCTCTTTCATTTTTCATTTCAAGCATTTTTGTACCGTGATTAATAATTACAACTTTGTCTGCTATTTCCCTCGCTTCTGAAATCAGATGTGTGCTTAGGATTACCGTTTTCCCCTCCTTTACATTTATCTCTCTAATTATTTCAATAAATTCTCTCATCCCTCTTGGATCAAGGCCAAAGGTTGGTTCATCAAGTATAAGTAGCTCAGGATCCATTGTCATAGAACATGCCAGTGCAAGCCTCTGCTTCATCCCTCTGGAATATGACCCACTCTTTTTATTTATGAATTCTTCCATTTTTAGCATAGAAGATAGCCTTTCTATCTCATCTTTTATCTTTTCTTTTGAGGCTCCCTTCACCTTGCATACAAAATTAAGAATTTCAGTTCCATTGAGATATGGATAAAACTCCGGGAGTTCCACCAGTGGACCAACCTTTTCAAGCGCTTTCATTGGATCATCCTGTACATTTATTCCTGCAATCTTAAGAGTCCCTCTGGTTGGATGTATTATATTTGTGGAAATTTTCAACAAAGTACTCTTTCCTGCACCATTAGGACCAAGAAGTGCTACGCATTCACCCTTGTGAACATCTAAATTAAAATCTTGTAAAGCATAAAAATTTCCATATTTTTTGCTTAAATTAGCTGCTTCTAGTTCCATCATCACTTCACCTCCTTACGTTCAAATAATATTAAAGTAATTCCAAAGCTTATGATTGCATAAAGTGCAAGTATCAGTGAACTTGCAATTATCTCATGGGTAGATGCTGACAAGCTTGATGGTACAGTTGTTGTTATACCAAAGGAAAAGTTCAGGAAAACTCTGTAAACTATGGTTTCAGCCTCGTTCAATAGATAGTAGGGGGTTACCTTATAAAGTAACTCTATTATGATGGTGCCCGCATTGAAGATTAATAGATAGATCAAAAGAACTGATATGTATGCATAGGTATTTTTGTTAAATAAACTGCTTATCAAAAAAGTAACTCCTGAGATTGAAAATATGAATAGGATCGTAAGAAGAAAGCTATATAGAAACTGGATTAGAATTATGCCATATATATACTGGAAAGTAGCAATCTCAATTACGGTAAAGGTCACAACTATTAGGGAAGTAACTGTAACTGCTGCCAGGTATTTTCCCGTTAACAAAATAGTTCTGGGTATAGGAAGGGTAAAGATATGAAATGCCGTCTTACTTTCTATTTCACTTGAAATGGCTGGTGAACCAAAAAATACTGATGCAAATACAGGGAGCAATGAAAGTATAAATGTCCATAGATAGGCAAGAACCAATTCATCTCCGTGAGGTCCAATAATATCTAGCCCTGCTCTATGTGCAAAAGATGAAAGTTGAGATTGATATCTAAAGGAAAGATAAATTAAAAGTATGGACACGAGAATTGCCATTAGAAACATCAAGTAGAAACTTTTTGATCTGTAATAATTCCTGAAGTAATATACATAAGTATCTTTTAGAAGAGAAGCTCTCTTAAACATAATAGGTAATGTCCAAAAGATATTTAAAAAAAGTCAATAAAAATTCTTACAAATTAAAATTTAGTAGTTCCAAGTTCAGATAATATTTCTGTTGCCACATATCTGTAATTGGCGAAACCTACGTTAAATTCTGCACTGTAAATTCCATTTACGGAATTATAATTATAAGTAACAGTCAGATTAGACGGAAGAATACCAGTAATTAAGGAAATGTTCTTGTCGAGGGAATGATCTACGCCTGTGATTGTAATATTTGTAAATTTAGCTGAAACGTTTCCATATATTACTACACCACTGAACATATTTGAATACACACTTACACCTGAGCTTTTTGAGATTGGAATCGTTTTTGAATAGTCCAACGCTGAAAGATTTACATAAAATGAAATTCCGCTCCCCTTCATTGCAAGGAAAGACTGATGTTCTTTCAAATACTTACCGGTATGATTTGCATTGATTGCCATTTTTACACCTGAAAGATTGGAAAGCACAATAAATGAGTTGCCTATAGGTGCCACATATATAGAACTGGTTGCATTCCCTGGAAGGTTACCTGCTGCGGAGAGGTTTATTGAATTCGATAAGGATATGTTTGATACCCTGTAAATGTTGTAGCTCTCATAGGTCATATAATATTTTACTGAAACATTACTTCCTTTAACGGTGTTTGCAGTTGTGTTAGAGGAATTTTTTGCTGTATTTTCAAAGGCACTAAGGTTGTAATTCAGAATTACACCTGCTGTGGTATTTGATGCATAAACTATGAAATTAGTATTGTTCACTTTATAGTCAACAATAGCGGAAACCCCCTCGGGAATAAAATGAGTCATTGGAGGTGTTGATGAGGATAAATAACTGTATGCAACGTATGAAGTTGGGGCTGCAACACCAACCACTATAACAGCTATAATAATAATTTTAACAATTGCTATCATAAGAAAATAATTGAATGTGTCTATTAAAAGTTATCTCAAAATATCCTATAAAAATGGAACTTCTTGAAACAACTAATCACCTTTGGGAAACATATTATAGTTCTGAAAACATTCAGTAACTGAATTTGCGTTTTATTTTTAATAAAAGGCACATAAGTCCGAGTGGGGTAATTTGGATATCCTAGAGGCCTGCGGAGCCTTTGATCCGGGTTCGAATCCCGGCTCGGGCGCACTTCGAATAGTTTAAATCTGGACGGCTATTTCCGGATTTTTTTGATAATTTCTTTGAAAAAAAATTTAGATTATGTTTTTCCAAAAAAGAAGTTATGAAAAATAGTGTAAGTGTCTGAAAACGCTAGTCCCATACGTGCCGCTATGTACAAGATCAAGATTACAAGTGTTACTTTAATATCCGTTACTTTCCCCATTTCGAAACCCACTTATAGTGCATCTATTATCACCCTAACTCCAATCATTCAAAAAGCAACCAATGCGACGATTATCCATATAGCAACTGGCACACTTACCATTACCAAGTTGTTTACGAGGTCGATCTCTGCCGTAAAGATTCCGCCAAACAACACTTCAATGTATCATAAGAACCCGCTAAATATAGCCAGTACAGCATCGATAGCCGATACGAAAAATGCTTCTATGGGGCTTATAACGAATGTATTAGTTATGAAATTACTAAATGCTCCAAAGGTGTTACTGTAAATCCAAGATATACCACTTTCCATATTTTGTCATGTCGAGGGGGTGAAAACTAATAGAAGATATTTAAGCACTCCTTCATGTTCACATGCCGTTTTTGGAATTACAGTATAAAAAGGGAGAAATAATGTCATGTCAAGAAGAAGAACCGAAACCGTGAATACTTGATCTTAGGCTTAAACCTTACGATTTACTTTCAGACATATGCGCAACCATAGTGAAGCGACTGAGCGTTACGAAGTTTTCCTAATGTGAAAATATACGGTCAATCCCAGTGAAGCCAGTAAATCAATTCTAATCTATTCCATACATAAAATACGAAAGAGTCATAATTAATAATCAATGATAAGATCTGTTCTTCAGTCACTTTCTATAAGAATGGAGCTTAAGAATTCCATCTGAGCTTAAATAGTCGATAATATTATATAGGTTGAAAATAATTTTAGACTATGTGGAGGAAAAGAGATCTTATTATTGCCACTGTAGTAACCGTTGCATTAATTTCTACATCAGTAGGATTTTATGAGATTGGCCTCAACCATGGTAAGGATGTTGGATATCAAAATGGGTTTTCCCAGGGATCAAGCTCTGTTCTTATTCAAGCGGGTACGATGATTAGTTTAAAGCAGAACAGTACCGTAATAATTAATGTTCTTCCATTCTTTCTTCCCTATAATGTAACACTGGTGTATTCATTCTATGTAGAGAATCTCCCGGGGCAGAATGAAACAGTAAACATGGATATATATGGAGTTGGTTCATCCGGGAGCCCTCAAATGCTTTTTAACACAGGCTACGTCAACAATGATTCTGGTATTAAGCCTCTATCTACAAAAAATTTTGATCCGGAGATAATATTCATAGCTAACCCGAACAATAATGCTAAAGCCGTTCTTCAATTCACAACCCCACTTCGGCTTATGTTCAATTAATATTCCATAGTGATATATAACAGTCTTCGACATATATATTTAGTCAAAGTTTAATTAATTACATAAATTTGATTGATATTCTCATGTAGCCTTAACTATATATTTATTATTTGTCAAAACACACTTAAAGCTAAACTCCGTGTAAAATTAATATGCTGATTGGAATACATTTTGTACATGGGATACAAAGGATAACCTTCCATACTTGGGGGGAATGTAAATTGAGGATTAGAGTAAAGTTGTGTATTTGATGAATAAATTAGGCAACAGAATTACCAATATAACCGAGCAAAGGGTTTGATTCCAGGATAAGGATACAGAAGCTTATATACTAAGCTTACAAAATAGGCATCGATTTTTCTTACAACTTCTCCATGTATATTCACGGCCCGTATTCACCAGAACTCACAAAAGACTACTATTCTTTGAAAGAAAGAGATTTAGTCTCCCCAAAGAAGATTCGAGCGTTGAGAATATAATGAAAGACCTAGAATAACTTAATTCAATTTCAAATTAGTAAAGGGTTTTTTTTGGTTAATAATGAATGCCTTCATTTTTATTCAAACTTGGTTATTGTTTACATCATAGAATCCAACGAAAATACTAGAAGTCTGGATAAATACTTCAGACCCTCAAATTTTGGGAATAGAATTATAATAATTTCTATTAATGAACTGTGGGAATTATTTAAACGTATCTCAAGGTGTTTTAACTAAAATAAGAAAAATCACAATGCTCGTATTCAGAAAAGATTCAGAAATTTAAGTAATTTGATGCATAAAGATAATATTCAACTAAAGAGTTTCAAAGAGTTTATTGGTAATGATAACGCTAAATTATTTAAATTGTTAGAAATTGTTAACGAAATATCGAAGTGGTTAGATAACCGTGTACAGATGAGCGATCAAATACACCTATCACTCTTTGCATTCGATGAGGCATGGGGTTATTACACTAATGATAAAAGCATACTTTACAGTACAAGGTTAGTGAATTTCTTCAAAGAAAAACATTCTAAATCAATTAAAGAGCTCTCTTGAAAGTTCTTAATCTTCAGATGGAAAGAGAAATATTTTGATCCCTTTAAGAAAAATCTGAAAGGACAAGGCACCAACTCAATCCACAATCATTTTTTGCCCAAAACCACTCTTAGAAATTTTTCATGAAAATTCCATGGCTTTAGGATTTTTTTGACCCAGCCCATGTAATGCCCGCCTTTTTACTTTATAATTTTGGTATGAACGAAAAAAGGTTATTTTCATGAATTTTTTATGGTTTTTTTAAGAAAGAGTGCGCGTCACACAACGAGATAATGCCATAATACACTGGTTTTCTTTTCGAGTTCAGGTGATCCTTGATTTCCCTTTTCTTCAAATGGGAACATCCTTTTGGTTTGTTTTCCTTCAATGGTTCGACGAATTCGGATCGAAATAAAAATTGATGAACCTCCCTTATTGTTTCCGTGAAATCCCCTTGAAGTTGTCTTAAAGCCGTAATTTTTGGGAGATTATCAACGAATCTCATATCGTAGCTTTGGCATCTTCCGGGATGTTCTCTCTTTCTAATCTTTCCAATTCTTTTGTCAAACCAATTGTCCATTTCATAGATTCGGATGTGAAAAATCCCTATAAAGGTATGTTTCGCTTCGAACCCTGCTTTTTACCCTCGGCTCGGACCCTTTTTTATTATCCCAAAATTCTATCTATAATTGTCAGAATAGAGAAATCTAATCTATAGTTGTCATACAATATATTATTACATTTATTTCATAGTTTTATTCTAGGAGGAATAGTAGTATAGCTTTCCTTAAATTTCATTATTTAATAGTGTTGTTATACTAATATCGTTTGGTTATATTGTTTGCACTACCTATATCACGTATTACTACAACAAATTTTAAACTGACCTAGGTCAAATATACTAATTATCACCAAATTCTCATTAAATTCTTAAATATGATATTGAAATCCTGAATTTACCTGAGATAATATCTATTAACCGATGAAAATTGTTTATTCAGGTGCTAAGGTGTTTCGACCTTGCGGGAGTGCCCCGACTCCATAGGTGTAAATAAATATGGTTGAAAAAAAGACGCTTATACTGATTAGCGTGTTCATAGGAATGTTGATGTCAGCAATAGACACAACAATTGTAATCCTCGCACTACCAACCCTTACAGATCAATTAAAGGCTCCTTTTCTTGATACAATTTGGGTTATACTGATCTATCTTCTTGTACTGGCTGCACTTACAACCCAGCTTGGAAGGCTTGGAGATATATATGGAAGAGGTAGGATTTTTAATATAGGATTTCTTATATTTATAATTGGTTCTGCCGCCTCTGGAGCTTCTCCAAATGTGTTTTTCCTCATTGCATCAAGGGCATTTCAGGGATTAGGTGCAGTTTTCCTTCAGGGAAATAGTAACGCAATAATCGCAGATCACTTTGAGCCAATGGAAAGGGGTAAGGCCTTTGGATACACATCAATGGGTTGGAGTATTGGTGGTTCCTTAGGAATAGTTTTGGGTGGAATAATAACCACATTTATTGGCTGGAGATATATTTTCTACATAAATGTGCCTGTAGGGTTAATAGGCTTCGTGTTCGCCCTACTGTATATTAAAGATAATAAGAGAACAGAAACCAAAATAGACTATGCTGGAACTTTGTTTCTACTTACATTTCTATCTTTGATTGCATACGGTGCCGTGGAAATAGCCGGAAATGGAGTAACATTTAGCAACGTATTACTCATTGTTATTGGCTTGATACTCATAGTTCCATTTTTACTTATTGAAAGATCTGTTAAGGATCCTGTAATAGTTTTAAAAGCCTTTAAAAATAGGGTTTTATCATTCTCTCTTCTTGCAGCAACTCTTCAGGCTATTGGCTATCTTTCAGTATTATTCATTCTTATAATGTATCTTCAGGGAATAAGAGGTTTTGATCCACTTGATGCTGCCCTCCTTTTAATACCGGGATATATAATATCAAGTCTACTGGCCCCTAAAATGGGAAAACTCTCTGACAGGATTGGTCCAAGAACTGTCTCTGCCACTGGAATATTTCTAATGGCTGGAGGAGTACTAGTTTTTCTGGCAATGGGAATCAGTACATCTCTCTATCTTGTAATAATTGGATCTATTGTTACAGGCTTCGGAGGTTCAATGTTCTGGCCATCCAATAATGCTGCCGTAATGTCTGGTGCGCCCAGAGAACTTTACGGTTCAATTTCTGGGCTTTTGAGGACACTATCCAATATAGGAACTTTGTTTAGTTACGTAATAGCCATTTCCATATCCGCTCTAGCTGTCCCACGTTATGTTGCTTTTGAAGTTTTCCTTGGTAAGGACAAACTTGAAGGTGGTGTGTCTGCTTCATTTCTGGGTGGTGTACATGCTGCCTTGCTGGCAAGTTTTTTGATTTTGATAGTGTCTGGATTAGCCGCTCTTGTAAGGGGAAGAAAGTCTGATACTCATACAAATGCAAGGGAAATAAGAAGATCTCCAGATGACAGTAAGTGATTATATACCAATATCACCCCCTGATCAATTAAACATAATTTTATCTTATGTGGTAATATGAAAAATTACTAAACCATTTAGGAGTGAATAAATGCTAAAGAACAAGGTATACAGTCTCAATGTGATGTTCCAGAGTCTCCTATTCATATCAGTGGGCAATCTCATTGAGGCTTCTTATTCACCACTTGATAAAATTATAAAGGATCATTTTCTCATTGATTCCGCAATGGTTGGACTCCTGACCAGTGTTATATTCATTGGACTTGCAACAGTCTCTCCTTTTGTTGGCTATTTTGTCGATCATCTGGGAAGCTTCAGGGCAATAAAAATAGCATTCCTTATAATGGCCATAGGTTCAACACTTGCAACTCTTGCTCCAAATTTCTACGTTTTTGTTACTGGTTTCTATGCCATAGGTCTTGGTTATGGACTTGTAACTCCTGCGACTAATAATGCAGTTATGCGGACGTATTACCCATATCATGCAACTCCCATGGGCATCAAGCAGTCAGGGGTTCCAATCGGAGCTTCCACTGCCGCAATTCTTCTTCCTTTAATCTCTATTAGATATGGCTTTTTCGGACCTTTCATAATTCTGGCTATTATTGCATTCATCTTTTTTGTTATAATAAGAGGTGAAAACTATGAGAATGCTTCACCCATAGATTTCAGAGGATATGTTAAGGAAATAAAAGGCGCATTTAGAAATGGTAGGTTTATACTCATAAACGTTCTTGTGGCAGCCATGTCATGGGGACAGCAGTCACTTCTTACCTATTCTGTTCTATTTACAAGTTCCATAGGGTTCAAGTTATTCACCGCAGAGATCCTGCTTGCAAGCATTCTCATTGGATCATTCATAGGAAGAATATTATGGGCTTCCCTAAGTAATCGACTGTTTCCAAACAGAAGGATTCTTTCTCTCATAATGGTGATGATCCTCTCTTCTCTATTTTTCTTTATTTACTCTTTTCTTACCCTGAATTTTTATCTGGCCATAGGGATGTCATTTGTTCTGGGTCTAACTGCCATAGGATGGAATGGGGTATACATAACCGTAATCTCGGAGATAGCACCAAGGGGAAAGATCGGTCTTTACAGTGGCCTTGGATTGCTCATTATCTCCTTTGGAACAATCCTAGGAACACCATTTTCTGGGTTCATAAGTGACTATACCCATGAGTATTCAACAATCTGGCAGATTCTTGCAGCCGGTATTTTTGCAGTAAGTATTTTGCTTCTTATTTTCTCAGGAAAAATACTGAAGAAAAAGGATGAATCTGATGCCGAAATCATTACGAAAATGAATTAAGGAGTATACTCATTTCTTTGGAATCATGGACGCAATTTATAGTCAGGGTATATTTATAATTTTAGTGAGCATGCTTATAGGATAAGTATGGAAAATATAATGGATACTGCAGTAAACCTTGGAATTGATAGGGATTACATAGAAAATTATGGAAAATACATGGCAAAAATTAGCCTTAAGGCACTGGATAAGGGAAATAAGAATGGAAAGCTCATTTTAGTTACAGCAATGACACCAACAAAGTACGGTGAGGGAAAGACCACAAACACCATCGGTCTATCACAGGCATTTAAAAAACTTGGTAAGAATGTTTCAATCAGTATAAGAGAACCATCAATGGGACCATGTTTTGGAGTAAAGGGAGGAGCAACCGGTGGTGGAAAATCTAAAGTTGAACCATCTGACAAGATCAACCTTCTTTTTACGGGGGATTTTCCTGCAATCACAGGTGCCCATAATCTTCTTTCCTCAATGATACAAAATCACATTTACCATGGGAACCAGTTAAAAATTGATCCGGAGAAGATAACTTTCCCAAGAACAATAGACATGAATGATAGATCGCTGAGGGACACGATACTGAACGCTGGTGGTAAGGAAAATGGGCCACTCACAAGGGACAGTTTCGTTATCACACCAGCCTCAGAGATAATGGCAATTATGGGATTTTCCATGGATTATGATGATCTTGTAAGAAGACTTTCGAAAATTCTTATTGGTTACGACATAAATGGAAAACCCGTCTATTCTGGTGATCTGAAAGCTGAGGGTGCAATGGCAGCCATCCTCTCTGACGCAATTAAACCAAATATTGTTCAGACCACGGAAGGCGTGCCTGCGTTCATTCACACAGGTCCATTTGGAAATATAGCACATGGAACCTCGAGTATCCTGGCAGCAAAAATGGCGATGAAATACAGTGATTACGTTATAACTGAAGCCGGTTTCGGATCTGATCTTGGTGCGGAAAAATTCATTAATATGGTTTCACGAATAGGCAATTTGAAAATATCCGCTGTTGTTATCGTTGCAACAATCAGGGCAATGAAACTTCTAGGTAGAAGCGAGGATAATAATGGAATCGCCAGTGGATTCAATAATTTGAAACGTCATTATGATAATTTGACAGGATTCGGTTTTCATCCTGTTGTGGCAATCAATAAATTCTCTAATGATACCGATGAAGAAATTCAGTTCCTTGATGAGATGCTGAAAAAGAACAATATGGATTATCAGTTATCTGAAGTTTTTATGAAGGGTGGCGATGGTGCCCTATCCCTGGCAAAGACTGTTTTAGAGAAATGTGAGAAGACGACGGATAATATCAAATATACCTACAATTTCGATGACGGAATAAGAGAGAAAATTGAATCTATTGGATTGAACATATATGGTGTAAACAGGGTTGAATTCTCCAAAAAGGCTCTTTCTGATATTAGAAGAATGGAAAAGAATGGTTACGCAGGATTACCAATCTGCATGGCAAAAAGCCAGTATTCACTAAGTGGGAATCCTCTTGAGAATGATGACAATATTCTAAGGGTTACCGCTGCATCAGTGAGTTCAGGTGCTGGTTTTATTGTGGTATATTCTGGTGACATAATGACAATGCCAGGATTACCAAAGGAACCTGCTGCATGCAACATTCATATTGATGGTGAAGGAACTATTTATAATCTTGAGTAGGTTATTTCCAAACATTTTCATAATTAAACCCTTTTTTCATAACGATAGTTTAAAAAACATGTATCACGATGTGGTAAAATGCAAAAAATAAATATTGGAAACAGTAAACTGCAGGCAACTAGAGTTGGTCTTGGCTGCTGGCAGGCTGGACTGAGAGGATGGGGAGAAGATTATGGAGATAAGGATATTATTGATGCCATAAAGTTTTATGTTGAAAATGGTGGGAACTATCTCGACACTGCAGAAATATATGGAATGGGTCACTCGGAAGAACTCATAAAACAGGCCCTATCTGAAATTCCAAAAAACAGGTATATAGTTGCAACAAAGGTTAATCCCCCACATGTGAAGAATTACAAGACAATGGAGAGAAGTGTGAAGGGGAGTCTTGAAAGACTGGGTATAGAAAAAATTGATCTATATCAACTACACTGGTATGAGCCCTATGTTCCCGTGTCAGAGATAATGCATTCCATGGAGAGACTGAAGAGCGAAGGTTACATTGATCAGATTGGTGTCTGTAACCTTTCAAAACCTGTTCTCAAGGATGCGGTAGACAGTATGAAGGATTATTCAATTGTATCTAACCAGATGGAATACAGTATTCTGGAGAGAAACATAGAAAGGGAACTCATACCCTACATGAAGGAGAAAAATATAACACTAATTCCATACAGCCCCCTTGCAAAAGGTCTGCTGACAGGAAAGTATAACAGTGGAGAGGTACCTCAGGATAATATCCGTAAGGGTGATGAGCTTTTTAACAACCCGGAGAACAGGAAGATAATGAAGCCAGTGCTAGATGAACTGGGAAAGATGGCAAAGGAAAAGAAATGCTCTATGGCACAGCTATCTCTCGCATACTTACTTCACAAGAACTGCCTTATAATACCTGGAGCCAAGAACAAATCACAGGTTGAATCCAATATGAGTGCAGATTCAGTAAAGCTGTCAAAAGAGGATATGGAAAGAATTGATAAAATATCTAGCGTAGAATTCATATACGCCTAAACCAATCCTTTTTGATATCTTAAAAGTAGTTTCAAATAATTTTTAAGTATACGCTTCAAATCGTGAGAATCAAAGTGGAATAATTTTTGTAATAAGTTTTTGGTTGTTTATAAAAATTAAAAATTGTTTTAGCTGACAACCACACCAACACTAGGAGTGAATACCTTTGCGTTTATATTCAGATCCTGTGTCAGGTTGAAGTCAATTATCACATTCATGTTTCCGTGTGCGCTAACCTTGAATGGGTGGTTTATGAATGCAAACGGAGCATTAAGCGTGAAATTAACACTCACTCCCAGTATGTCAACTGAAACATTGGTTATATACAGTCTTATCATTGTATATGTTCCTGCCTTAAGTGTGATATTTGTCAGCAAAGATGCATTGGTCGTGGTCAGGCCAAGTATATCTATAGTCTGTGATTTCACACTGTAGTTTGTCCATCCAGAAACATTGCTATGCAATGACACCTTACTGAATGTCATGAACACACCAGTAACACCAATGTTTGGTGAATCTGCCACTTTCATTGCAACATGGCCATCATTGGCTGCAGCCTCTGAAGCCTGGTAATATACCAGCCCTGTCAGCCCAGCAGCTATTATTATAACAGCCACAATTGCCGCTATGTATTTTTTTTCCATAATCATCAATTCATTTCATATTTAAAGGAGTTGTGGTACAATGAACTAAAGGTTCGAAAAATTCTCTTTATCATTCGCTGGAATAGGAAAATTTCGTTTTTACATCATCCACCTATTTTTTTATAGTAAATCTAAACTATCAAAGTTTGGTACATTCGCAGTGTTAAAATAACATTCAAATTGAATGCAAATATCAATATGAGAGGTTTTAATCATCCTGTACAGGTAAATGCAAAGAATTTATGACCCTATTGAGGAAAAGAAAGCCCTTGCAGTTAGGCTAATTGAAAATGGTTATTTTAATGATGCGTTAAGAATTGTAGAT
This sequence comes from Thermoplasmatota archaeon, assembly GCA_023489425.1. The sequence continues at coordinate 7,815 of JAMDCG010000007.1, read as the reverse complement.
GATATCCTGAATGTAACTCATTCTGATCCTGAAACAGTTTATCTTAAATCCATACTTCTGAACAGTTCTGGAAACAAGGGAGAAGCTCTAATATGGGCCAAGAGAAGTGTGGAATTAAACCCTGATAACACAAAGTCCCTTATGCTAAAGGCAAGATTGCTTCATCAGTTTTCATTTTACCGGGAGTGCATGGAAACATTGGATGAGGTATTCAAAATTAATAGTAAGAATACTGAAGCATTAGATCTAATGGCAGATATATTACTTAGAATGGGGAAGCCAGATGAAGCCTACAAAATGGCGATGAAATCCATATCAATTTTACCGTCATCATGGAATGCGCATTTCGTTCTATCAAGGTATTTCCAGTATCAAAATATGGAAAAACAATCAATGAAAGAACTGGAAATAGCAATTAGATTCAATCCGGAATCAAACGTTCTCAGAATGGAGAAGATACGCAGACTGATGAAGGCAAAAAAGAGGGAAGAGGCTGAAAAAGAACTAAATCGTAAGGGATTTATGGAAATTAGAGAAACTTTCACCGAAATCCTGGTTGAAATAGAGTTTTTGATTGAAAGTAGTTTTTATGAAAAAGCTGAGGAATTATGCAAAAACGCTATTTTGAAATGGCCTCATGAAGATTTGCTTTATTTTTCCATGGGAGAAATCAGTTATAATTCTGCAAGAAGTAAAGAGTCCATTTCCTATTTTAGGAAAGCATTATCATTAAATAAAAACGAATGGTACCTTAGCAGATTAACAACTATTCTTTATGAACTTAAAGAGTATAAAGAAATAACCAAACTTTATGATGACAGAACAAGGATACCCATTGAGTGCACTGAACCAGTGATTGACTCTTTTATAAAATCCAGTAATCCAGAGGACTTAATAGGAGTGATAAAATATAACATTGATCATTTTCAGAATAAGGACATTTTATTTTTAATGGAAGGGGTAGTGAATAATAATTTAGGTTACTTTATTCTGGAGCTCGGGTTGGTAGTCAAGAATACTGATAGTTTTGCATACTATATAGATTATTTAAGAGATAAAATAATAAAACATAATGATCCGGACATCAGTGAAAATCATAACATTGAAGGTAGCAAATTTCCATTCTCATTTCTGGAAAGATTAATTAAAGGTGAATTTGAGGATGTAGAGAAAGAAATGTATCTTTTTTCACCAAAGAACGAGGAAGAAGTAAAGTGGGGGTCAATATTATTTTACTTCGCCAGGTTGAACCAATACGGCACAATTTCCACAAAATCAGAACTTCAAGTGTTGAAACTAAAGTACGGATCAGTATACGTTTCAGATGCCATAGTTTTTTTGAAAATAATTTGTAGCATAAGGGAATGACGATTATTCGCACTCTCTTTTTAGCAGTTTAGCTTTATGAGAAATTAATCTACAAATATACAAATATCTATATAAAGAAAGGGTATCATCCTATTATGACATCTCAGGCAAACCTAAGGTATTTCCTCACCACATTAGGTGCAGTATTAACAGTGATTTCTGGCATTCTTGTACTGCTGGCAATCTTTATAGCAGGCATAGGGGGAGTAGCATCTTTGATATTCTTTAATCCTGCAGGGCTTGCCATCATAGGTGGTTCACTTGTGCTTGCCATTATTCCAATCATCTGGATAGTACTCGCTATAATTATATATAACGCTGGTCACAAGCACAGGAGCAGGGGTAAATTTGAGAATGGTGTACTCATTATAGTGCTGAGTATAATCATTCTTTTCCTTGGCGGAGGATTTGTAATAGGACCAATACTTTCTGGAATAGGGGGATTTCTCTTAATTCTATAATGTGTGAAAAAAACATTTCATTAATGCAGAATACAGTAATTTTCATATTTTTTCTTTATTAACGTTTTTTCAAAATTTAAATAATATAGTGATATGTGCAAGAGGAATTAAAAAGATGCATTATTTCGGGAGAACAGGATCGGCAATTCGGGCCTATCTCTACCGTTTAGAAACTTATGAATTCTTCGTTATCTGTGCCTTAATAGTGTATATTTTTTTCTGGTCTCTTATCGACGTACTGCAGCAGTTTAATTTTCAACAGTTTGTCTTTGACTCTGGGATTATTTCTCTGACAATGAATTCCATAATCCATTACCATTATGCTCAGTACATTATGTATATGAGTGGTTTCTCCCTCCTTAGAATTATATTTAGTCCTCTAATCCTTATTGACGGGATCACGGGAATGCTTATTATTCAGGAAATTTTTTTAGGTCTACCCTCATTAATCCTCTACAAGATCGCAAGGAGAGAATCCATAAACCAGTTTGCGTCCATGATAATTGGCATATCCTATCTTCTATATTTTCCACTTGCTGGCCTTAATTATTTTAACTTCCACTTTCAGGCGTTCTTTATTCTTTTCTTTCTACTGGGTTATTACCAGTTCCTGAGAGGAAAATATATTTCTTCCACCATTTTCTTTTTCTTATCAGGAATAGTAAGATTTCCATATTTGGTTTTTCCAGCTATTCTAATGTTAATGATTCTGATTGAAACATACCTCAAACGCAACAAGATGGAAAAAAAGGATATGGATCCCATTTTAAAATACTCAATCGCCAGTTTAATAATTTTCAGTTCAATGCTGGTGGTTTCATACTTTCTCATCTTTTACTCACCCTATTACATCTACCAGCATGGATATTTTGATGGCTATTTCCATCTAAAAAGTGGTAACATACTGGGTCTCTTTTTAAAAAACATAGATAATAAAGTGCTTCTTGTAGTACTTATCTTCTCTCCACTCCTTCTTATACCTCTTAAATCAATAAAATGGACGATTTTTACACTTCCGTTCTTCTTTATTGCATTTTTTAACAATTACAGTGTGTACTATTATCCTGCATTTTATCATTTTCAGTACATAGCAGCAGTTGCTCCCTTCATCTTTCTTGGACTCATTGATGTTTTAAGAACTGGAGTTTCAGAAGAGAAAGAGCATATGGGGGAAACTGCCCATAATTACTTAAAAAGGTTGAGGAATACTGTTAGGTCACAGAAAAAGCCCATAGCTGTTATGGCTTCGGTAATTCTGTTTGCCGTCATATTCCAGCCATACAGTCCATTAAACGCATATTCATCGGAGCCATTTGCTATGGACATTATGCATCCGAGCCTGAAAGTTTATGATGACTATATTAATATAACAAACCTGATTCCGCAGAATAACCCCTACGTTATATATCAAAACAACCTCCCATATGTTGATGTCCACGATCCATCGCTTTCATGTCTGGGGGCATTTCAATCCCTATCTGGATATAATAGTAATTTAAGCTATAGACTTCAGAATCTGACAGAAACTCAAAATGTGGATTACGCCCTTGCATATGATATAAATTGCTTTAATACCGGCAGCAGTCTGGATATGTGCCAGGCAATGAATGTTCTATATTCAAGGGGGAATTACGGAATCGAAGCATTTCAGGATGGTTTTATACTACTCGCCAAAAATTACAATCATACGCCTGTTTATTTCACACCTATATCTTCGATTAATAACGTTACAGCCATTTCCCATAAACATAATGGGTCTATGATTAACCTGTACCCGCAGGTAATGATACCCGGTCTTTATTATCTTAACATAACATTTCCGAAGGGTACTATCCCCTATAATCTTCATAACATAAATATCACGGCAAGATCAGTTAAAGAAACAACAAATGTGATATATTCAAGAGTTCATATATTGAACGGAATTTCCATCCTTCACCTGCAATTCAGGATAGACTCATTTTTTGATGTTCCATTGGTAGAATTATCCTTACCAGAATCATACTATGGACATACAATGTTTGTTTCCATGTTAGGACCCATCCTTTAAATTTCTTTACCTGCAGAATACATTACTTCTTCATCTTTTTCTTATATTACTTAAGCCTTTTCTGCTCAAAATTGAACTAAATAAGTTTTAAATACTATAATTAGAATATATAATAATTATGAATAAATACAATAGATTACTAACTATTATTCTGTTTGTCATAGTGAGTATTATGGTCATTTCGATGATAAATGTTGATAATGCACATAGTACAGGAGAAAGGAATGTAAATTATAACCCGCTCTCCATTGGAACGTCCAGTATTACATTAGATAAAAATTCTGTGTCGATTGCTGCAGGTTCTTCCACTACAGACTCATATACAGTTAAGCTGACATCAGGGACCGCCTGGGGAACCAGCCTTTCATCCAATTCTTTAAGTGGATTTACGATCAGTTTCAGCAACAACGGTGGCGATCCAACATACACAGGAACAATGACTGTTTCAGTTGCCTCTACAGTTAGTGATGGTACCTATCACGTGTATGTAAATGCGACTGGAGATGATCCATCCAGTTCACCAGCCGTTCTTTCAGTATCTGTTACTGGACATACATCCAGCACCACTCCACCTCCAGTTTCACCATCCAAGTCCTTCACTGCTCTTTATGGAACAGATATAGCCGGATCTTCTGTTATAATCCTGTTTCTACTGGCAGCAATTGTGCCAATGGTTCTTAGACGCAAAAACTTAGCCGTAATGGGATATGTGTCATTCATAGTTTCCATGGGTTCTGCCATATTCCTGATCTCAGATGACAGTCTTCTTAGAAGTTCAGGATATCTTCACTGGATTCTTCTGTTAATCTTCACTGCAGGGATGATAATTTCCATGCTGGGATATTTGCTCACAAAAGATAAGCTAAAGGAAACAGCAAGAATGGGGCTTGCCTATGGTTCCATATTCATGTCAATAGCAATGATACTGGATGCGGCCCTTGGCCTTCCACTATCTTCCATATCAAATGTTGGAGGTTCCATTGGTTTTAACTATCTTTTCGGGTTTGGTATAAATGCACCATCAACTCTGGCTGTAAGTTTCGCGTTTTCTCTACTTCTGATCTTTAATGGACTTCTATTTTCCTCTTTCTTCAGGTCAAAAAACAGTGTATCAAATAAGAAAACAAATTAAACACACTCACCAATCTATTTTTTACTCTTAAAAATTTATGAAAATTTAATTTTATATTTATCAATTGACAGTCAAAAAAATAAATAAGCCAAGTGAAGATTAGGAAAAGATGAATTTCAAGCTGAATGAAACTCAACTTTCAGGTGTATTTTTGATTCAAAGGACAAGATTCAATGATGAAAGAGGCTATTTCACTGAATTTTTCAGGGAAGATTTTTTCAAAAGACAGTTCAAAGAAATAAATTTTGTACAGGAAAATCTTTCATTTTCAAGGAAAGGTGTTATAAGGGGTTTACACTTTCAGAAGCTACCCTTTTCACAGGGAAAACTTGTTTCTGTAATACATGGAAAAATACTGGACGTTGCAGTTAATCTTAAAAATAGTTCAAAGGATTTCGGTAAATATGTGATGGCAGAATTGTCAGAGGACAATTGCAATTCTCTCTATATCCCGGACTACTTTGCTCATGGATTTGTGGCACTGGAAGATTCCTATGTGCTTTACAAGACGACTGAATATTATCATAAGGAATCAGAACGGGGAATAAGATATGATGATCCTGATATAGGCGTAAAATGGAATATCGATAAACCCGTGATATCAGAAAAGGATTTAAAATTAACAACATTCAAGGAGCTGATCCAGGAAGGTGATTATTTCTGAATATTCTTGTAACTGGAGGAATGGGCTTCATAGGTTCAAATTATATACTCAATAGAATGGAAAAATATGATGATTTCATCTATAATATGGATTCCCTAACCTACGCATCAAATCCCTGGTATCTGGAAAAAATTAAAAATTTATCAAATTATAAGTTCATCAACGACGATATAAACAATATCTCTATCCATGGTCAGGAATTACGTGATCTCGATACAATAGTCAATTTTGCTGCAGAATCACACGTTGATAATTCAATAAAGGATTCCTCATCCTTCATTATATCGAATATTATGGGAACACACGCCTTACTGGAACATGCAAGAAAAAACGATTTGAGATTTCACCAGATATCAACGGATGAAGTATATGGAGCATTGCCGGTAGATTCAAAGAAAAAATTCAATGTCGATTCACCCTATAATCCAAAAAACCCATATTCTGCAACAAAGGCATCTGCAGACATGCTTGTCCGCAGCTACTGTAACACATATGGAATTAAGGCGACCATTAGTAACTGCAGCAACAATTTCGGTCCACATCAGCACAGGGAGAAACTTATCCCGAAGACTATACTCAATCTAATGAACAATGAGAAGGTTCCAATATATGGTGACGGCAGACAGATAAGAGACTGGATATATGTAACAGACCACTGCAATGGAATTGATCTTATCCTGGAAAAAGGCAAAGCGGGAAAAACATATCTTATAGGTTCTGATGGTGAACATTCAAATATTGAAGTTGTTAACGCGATTATACATCTAATGAAAAAGAATGCCAACATGATCAAGTTTGTTGATGATAGACCTGGACACGATAAGAGATATGCAATAGACGCCAGCAGTATAAGAAAACTGGGATGGAAACCTGAGTTTAATTTTGATGATGCCCTCAGGCAAACTGTTGATCATTATATAAAAAATTACGAAAATTATATCCTTTAGTTTTTCTACTTTATTAGTAATAATTGTTTAACTACATTTCTTCCAAATTGTGGATTTGAATAAAACTTAATTATTTATGGAGGAATTCAGGGAAGAATGGAATTAGGTGCCGAGAAGGAATATGTGGGAATCAGTGCAATTTACCAGTTTCTCGGCAACGGTGTCCAGGTAGTTTCAGGATCATTATTCTATATATTTGCTGCAAGAATCTTTCCACCAAGCGATCTGGGTGTGATCGCACTATTCATTGCCATTGTAGGTCTTTTCGGAATTGTTTTCACTGTTGGCCTTAACAGCGCAATAACACATTTCATTTCATCTAATCTTAATTCAAAGGTGTATTCACCAGGAAAGACCCTGTTCAGGATACTTGTACTCGGAATACTACTGGCACTAGCAGGATTGCTGGTTGTATACGCATTTTCAGGATATATATCAATCATTTTCTTCCATTCAACATCCTACACATTCTATATCAAACTCTTATCAATAGTGCTCTTTGGAAATATCATATTCTCCATACTAAATGGAGCAATCATTGGTTTTGAGAAATTTAAGATATCTGCCTTAATATCTGTCATAATATGGGTGATATATTATTTTGGAGCACTGACTCTGGCATACATAGATCGATCATTAATTGATATAATATACGGATGGATTCTTGGTCTCGCCCTTGGAATATTGATCGATTTCGTTTATCTTCTAGCAATACTTGCCAGGGGATATATGAAGAAGCATCACCGTACTGTGGGCAGTAGATCCATATTCGTTTATGCCATTCCTGTCCTGCTATCATCAATCATAGGATATGGTGCATCATATACAGACAGGTTTGTTGTAGCGTATTTACTCAATACTTACTATCTTGGTATATACAATTTTACACTTCTTATATTTTCTGGAATCAGTTTTATTGCCATTCCCTTTAATAATATCACGCTTCCAAAATTCTCTGAGTTTTTCGGTAACGATCAGAGAGCTTTCATAAAGAGCAATGTAGGTGCATCATCTCTCCTTCTGACCTATTTTTACACTCCCGTAGCGCTGGGAATTGCAGCCCTTTCTCCAATTGTTCTATATTACATAGCAGGGCCTGCCTACGTTTCCGGTCAATATGCACTCATAGTTGTCATGCTTGTTCCAACTCTGTTTATATCACAAAATCTCCTGATACAGGCAATCTCATCTGT
>JAMDCG010000048.1 GCA_023489425.1 Thermoplasmatota archaeon | reverse complement strand
AAATGTGAGCTCACGAATGAAAGGATAGCTGTAGATTTCACCACAGAAGTAGGATTTCCAGACGGGATGAACATAGATACAGAGGGAATGATATGGGTTGCCCACTGGGGAGGACACAGGATATCAAGATGGAACCCCTCAACAGGAAAGAAACTGAGTGAGATTATTTTTCCAGCAACAAATGTAACATCCTGCACTTTTGGCGGTAAAAACATGACGGAACTCTTTGTTAGTTCGGCAAAACTCACCAGTAATCAACCGGCTGATCCGAAAGATATCGGAGGTTCTATATTCAGAGTAGATACCGGGATCAAGGGCGTAGAAACCTATTATTATGATGACTCAAAGCAAAAGTTGTGATGAACAAGTAGGAAATTCCTGAACAATAGTCTCTAATTAAGATTTCACTGTATTTCCTGTTACTCCCTTTTACCTTTTGGGAACCACTAATTGTGAAGTTGAGCTAATGAAGGGAATGAATATAAAAAATCATGCAGTTGTGATTTCAGTTGCGTTATAGAAGTTGTCAGGTGCATGGAAGAAATATGTTTGTCCGTTTAGATTCAGTTCTATGGGATTATTTGATTCAAAATAATTCACAGTATAATTTGATCCCGGTGCTGGTGAATTCGATATAAATGAAAAGATCTGTGCGTTTCCAGTATTGGAAAATGATCCAACTGAGGACATGTCTCCTAGTATATCTCCACTGAGTCCTATCACATGTGCTATTATGGATGTCACTGCAAGTATGACAGCCGGTTCTGTTGCATCCATATCTGCGCCGTTTGCAGCGGATTCTGCAGATACTATAGCAAGTTCAAGCCCCAATGCGGCGGAGAAGATCTTAAGACCGTCCGATACCTGTTTGTAGGCACTTGATACATTGAGCCATCCGGCTGAATGTTCGTAAAATGTTGCTGTAGAATAGGTGTCTCCTCGCCCGCTGTCATTGAGATTAAATGATCCTGTCTTAGTTTTCAAGTAGTGCTGTATTACCCACACAGCGCTTATCGGCAGGTTTGAATAACTCAACTGGAGGCCATTTGTTGTATTTATATTGGTGATCTGCCCTACTGTGTACCTGCCATCAAAGGTGGTTTTAAGTATGCTATTGGATAAAACATTGATTGAATAAGAACCTGTATTTGGGCACTCCAGTATTTTCAGTTTTTCTTTATGAAGATATGTATAAGTTGAATATCTTTCGAAGTAGTATGAAACACCATGAATTCCTATTACTACTGTTGTATGGTTCAGTGCTTTGCCTTCTGTAGAGTTTTTGACAAGAGAATTCCACATTGCTGTTGGATAAGCATTTGCCCCTGTGGCTGAACCACCCCCTATAAAACTAAAAACTTTGGAAACGGAAGGATTTGGTGATACGGTAGTGGTGATCTGGCCTGATGAACTTTCATATACCTGATTAGAACTTAAATTTATGATTGAATCAGAAAGGGAAATGGTGTTACCTGTGTCCACTAATGATTTTCCATTATCAGCATTCCTTCCTATGTGTGCAATTGATAGTGGCAACATGCCGTGGAAGTCAGTTACATTTTCTATGATGCTGGATGTCACATTGTAGTACTTGCATTCATATTTGACTATTGGGTTCCCACATTTTACAGGCGTTATCAAAGCATTCATCTGTTCGTTCTTCATGTTGTTATTGGAAACATAAATATTAGGAACGGAATGTTTTTCATGTACAATCTCTAAAGGCTTATCTGAAAAAGAAAGACCTACGTTGAAATTAATAGGTGTATAAACCACCTGTGAATATTGTGTCACATTAACATCACTACCATTGAACCACCTGTTTAACACATTTATACTAGCTCCTGTTGATGAATCAGAAACTTCTGTAACTGCTGAAAGTTTTCCTATATGTACATTTAATGGATTAAAAGGTACATTGTTGTAATATTGGTATATGTACAAAGTACCATTATCATGAGTAACTGTCTTTATTGCCTCAACAGTCATAGACAGATCGGTATTTCCCGTGTAGTGCTTCGTGATATTACTCCATTCATGTGATACACGGTCAAATGTTATTGGCAGGAAGAATTTTGTGTAGGTGTCATTCAGTGGGTATATTGTTATATTCATTAAAAGGTCTTCAACACTGTTGTTATACCTGTTCATTCCTAACATATCAACTGTGTTCAGACCTTTGTGAACTGCCTGTGGAACAGGTAGGTACAACTGAATATTTATTGTCGTATTGTTGGAAAGATGAAACCCGTCACCTTCTAAAGTATTGGGGCAGGATATGTTAACAGACGGTCCAAACACCCCAGTTACACCAGCGTTATTTGGCGAACTCCCGTTATCCCTGTAATATTCCGTGATTGATATAGCTCCTGCGAATATCATCACAGAGATAATTAAAACAGAAGTCAGCTTTTTGTTGTTCATATATATATATATGAACAACTCGTTGTATTAATATTTTTCTTGGAACAGAAGCGTGTGACTCTATTCTAAGACTTGCCCATGTTGAACACGTTGTGCCATACACCGGTGAAGAACAGTGCACTGCCTACCCTATCATCACTACTCTTAGATATATTTCAACCTGGTATATTCTGTCGTTTGCGAATCACAATTAAGGATGGTCTAAAAAAACTAAAGATGGTTCCTATAGAAAGAATTGTCATGCATTTATAGGTGTTAGTTCTGCCAGAATGAAATTTTACGTTTTAAATGGTAATGCCCCAATTAAACATAATATTCATCCTTCAACTTATCAGCAATTCTATTATTTATGGTATTCTTAATGAATTTATCCAACATACCAGACTGTAGCCGCATTTAAAACCTGATGAAATACAGTACTTCAGTATAATAATATTTTTATAGTATATTTTAAGTTATTATATAATGGTGTGAGGCAAATGATTTGCTGAACTAGTGTACCTGCATACTTAATTTAGGAAAATAAATTAAACAATGAATAATTGTAATCTATGACAGTTAAGGATATTTTTAAAAATCTGGATGGAGTTGAAAAGATTCTCATAAAGAACGGTGGTGAGAATGCCATTGACCGTTCTTTTTTCTACCTTTCACAGGTAAACGGAGGGTTGTTCGAGGGTTCATCAATTATTGCAGATAGAGATCACATTCAGATGTTCGTATATGAACTTGAGGAACAGACAGCAAGGTCAACAGACCATGAAGTACATGTTGCAAAGTCTTCAGCACAGATGAATGATATGATTCAAAGGGAGTTACGTGGTCAAACTAAAATAGGTGTTAACAAAGATTCCCTAACCGTAAACATGTTTGAAAGTGTCAGGAAAACAACAGGAAATGCAGAGCTTGTAGATGTGTCAAGGAACATCGCGGAGGCAAGGATGATAAAGGATGAAACTGAAATAAGAAAGCTGAGAGAAGCTGCCAGAATTAGCAGTGAGATATACGATGCTTCAATGAATCATCTGAAAGAAGGTATGACTGAAACGGAACTTTCAGCATATATGGTATATCTAATGATGTCAAATGGTGCATCAGAGCCTTCATTCAGCACGATTGTTTGTTTTGGTTCAAATGCATCTGAACCACACCATTCTCCAGGAAATAGAAAATTAAAATCTGGTGATTTTGTCCTTACTGACTACGGAGCAGCGTTTGAAAGATATCATGCAGATACAACAAGAACTTCAGTGTTTGGAAGAGCAACGAAGAAACAAAAAGAGATATACAGCATAGTGTATGATGCACAGAAGTCAAGCATGAACATGATCAAACAGGGGGTAAATGGAAGGGATGTCAATGCAAAATCATATGAAATTATAGACAGTTCTCCCTATAAGGGGATGCTAATGCATGGTGTTGGACATGGAATAGGTCTTGATGTTCACGATCACCCAGCATTTGGTGGTTATGATTTTGATTTGAAAAAAGACATGGCTGTTACAGTAGAACCAGGAATATACATCCCCGGGTACGGAGGCGTGAGGATAGAGGACGACGTTTTGGTTAAGAATGATGGATTTGAACTTCTTACCCAGAAGCCCCCAAAAGACCTCATTGAGGTTTCTTAGGGCAAGTTTTCTTTGTAATCCTTTGATCCATTCCGGTACTTGTGTGTATGGAATAACATTACTGTTAATTTCAATGATATGATGTTTAAATTAGTAAGAAAAATATATTAACAATAAGCCTAATTTGCGATATGTTTTTATAGAAGTTTAGAATTACTATATTGCCTCAAAGGAGGTGAAAAAATGGCAGAAGTAAAAGAGATAAAGGAAACCGAAAAAGATGGAAAGAGTTTGGTCAGCGAGAGTAAGTCCACCCATACCAGAGATGTTGTGACAAGGGACACAATGATCCAGATGGATGAAATTTCTGAGGACATCTTCGAAGTTTTCAGGAAGTACGATCTGTCCATTTGGGAGGCAAAAAATATTATTCCATACCTTGTGGCAAAAATCTCAGAAGAGGCAAGGGACAATGAGATGGACATTGTGGAATATATAGATCTCTACCTGAAACCCAGTGCACTGGATTTCTCCAAGGGGCTGAGAAACTTCAGAAAATTCTCAGAGAAGAAATTCCACAAGGTAGAAAGTGTGAGGCAGTAGACTCACACTTTCGTTTACAAATGAAATACTTTTTGTAAGTACCTCATACCCAGTAATATTTAATTTTGACAAATGCTTCAAAGTTGCTTTAGAACCCCAGTTCATAAGAGCATCTTTTCCTCTTCTTTCAATGCTTTTTGGTAACTCTCTTTATTCAC
>JAMDCG010000109.1 GCA_023489425.1 Thermoplasmatota archaeon | reverse complement strand
AGGTGCGCCTGTGCTTCTGGCATCTCTGGAGAAAACCTGAGTTCCACAGTATTATCCTTATTTTCAAAAAGATTATATGATCTATTCTGTAAAATGAATTCTTTAAGCTTTTTCTCTTCGACCCATGGTTTATCCATCATTATAATGTATCAAATGATGTTAAAAAAATGTTGTTAATAAAAAGTTGACCTTCTACTTTTACATAGCTGTTCTAACTTACTAAAGATCAAATAATAATCTCTCACATTGTATATGAAATTAAAACACTTTTCTAAAGTAATGGTCCCACAAGCAAGGGTAATAGGGCAGTTATGTCTCCATAAACGTTTACAAATTTGGCATCTGGCTTTACTTTCTTCCAGGATATGGCCTCTTCCAATTTTGCTCCAGATAGAGAACCATCATATTCCTGCGCCGTGGTAATATAGATTGCAGAGTCAAGGCCACCCCTGAACTGATTCCACCATATGGTATGGTGTTTCGAAATCCCTCCTCCGATCATTAATGCCCCCGTCTTCTTTGCATCAAAGATTATATCAGATAGATCGTGTTCATCCTGTAAAACATCAACGATGAAGTCTGAATTCATTTCCTTAAAGGACCAGAGTTGAGAACCAAAGGAGCCATCCGTTATACCTGGTACAAAGATGGGTATATGATTTTTAGCAGCATTGTAAAGTATAGAATCATCATTTTTTATTGCAAGTCCGATTTTTTCGATGAGCTTCCATGTAGTCCACTTTTTACTCTCTTTATACAGTTTCTCAAGCTCTTTCTGCATAAATTCTTCCATAATTTCTCCATAGCTTTCGTCAGGAATTACTACACTACCCAGCCTATTTATTCCGAGGTCCTTAAGTTCTCTGTCATTATAGTCAAAGGAACCGCAATAATAGTCCCTGAAAGATCTGGCAATATCATGATCCAGGGTTCCACATGTAGTAATTATTACATCGACCATTTTTCTTTTTACCATTTCGTTGATTATTCCCCTGGTTCCAGTGGATATTATATCCGCAGGGAAAGATAGGAAAGTAGTGTTTTCCTCCTCGACCATCTCTTTTAGAATCTCGTAGGCAACCCCAATTTTTGAGGATGTAAAACCTCCAGATTCAAGAAACTGCGAAATCAGTTCACCAAGTGTTGTACTTTTTGTTATTTTTTCGTCTTTTACAGGATTACTTAATATTTTTTTCTTATCAGGCAACATAATAAGTGATTGAGTTCTAATACAGGTATTTTACCTTTCCATGTTAGTGACTATTTTCGTAATATATTATTACCTCATGTTTATTATGGATCAAATAATCACAAAACAAGATTTATGAGTAAAAGAATCTATAAAAATGAAAAAAGTTTGGTTTCAACATTAATGCTTCTTTCCTTATTCGTTGATCAGTGGAATGTCTTTGTTGTCCCAATGTCAAATTTTTTTATAAAGGACTCATTCATAAAGACAAATTTATTATTTGGTCTCGCGAGTGGGGCCATAATCGGAGGGGCTGCAGTCGGTTCCCTTTTGGGTGGTATACTCTCAGACCGAATCGGGAGAAAAAAAGTTTTCGTATCCAACATGCTCATATTCATTTTTGCTGATCTAGGGTCTGCGATTTCACCTGACCCGGCAGTGTTTATTGCTTTGAGATTTATAGCTGGAATTGCTGTTGGATCTGATCTTGCAAATTGCTACTGCTTTATTATGGATGCTATAGGTAGAGGAGATAGGGAGGTTACTGGAGTTAAGAATACCCTCATGGCAAGTTTTGCCATTATGACCATAAATATCTTAATTTTGTTATTACTGTTTAACAATGCAGATTACGTTTCCATATGGAGGCTAACCATGGGAATATCGGCAGTCCCAGCATTATTCGCCCTGCTGGTGTCAGGATACCTCAGAGAGAGCCCACTATGGACTAAGCCGAGTGAAAACAGAAAGCCTCCGCGCCTTGAATTTATACGGAAGCTTAGGAAGGACAAACTGAAGTGGAGAACGACAAAGTTCAGCTGGATCTCTGGAATAGCCAGTTCTGTTGAGGTTGGGACATTTGCATTTTTTATTCCAATCATAATATCTAATTTTAGAATTTCCAGTATTATAGATCAGCGTTATCTGATTATATTCATCTACTCCTTCGGTCTTCCTGCAGGCATTCTGGGTCCAAAATTTTTGCCCAAAATGGGGCTGAAAAACCTGAGTATATATGGATATACAATAACACTAATTTCACTTATAGGCTCTGGGATTTTCATTGTTTATGGATATTATTTAATAGTACCACTCTTCATGATATTATTTGTGTGGGGAAATCACTGGAACAACCAGCCCATACTTACATCGCAATCCCTAATATCAGATCCACAGTACCGGGGTAGTGCAACCGGTTTTTCCAACTTCATTTCAGAGTTTCCAGCTTTTCTATCCATAACTATCTTCCCGCTAATGGCTGGCATTCTAGGAATTGGAACATCCACATTAATTCTAGCTTTGGCGCCAGCCACAGGTCTTGTTGTTTCCATATTCCTTTTCAGGGAAATATATGGCTATGAAAATAGCTTTACAGATAATGAAAAAGTTCAGATTGATGGAGCCTGAAATTTAGTGGAGAACATTTATCACTTCCTATTAATTCCCACAAAATATTTATTTAAATGCGCGTGATAGGAAAATGATGCTACAGGAAAATCAGATGAGTTCGGAAGATTCATTAATTGCGCTCAGGATGGAATCGGTAGTAAAAACATTTGGAACTGTTAGGGCAGTTGACGGCGTGGATATTCAGATTAAAGATAGGGAAAGAGTGGCCCTGCTTGGTGAAAACGGCGCTGGCAAGTCTACAACCATAAGAATAATTTCCGGTCTGATGAAACCTGATAGTGGTATGGTTAGAATATATGGTCACAGACCCAGTTCAATTGAAGCAAAGAGATATATTGGATATCTTCCAGAAGATGCAAGCCCATACCTGAATCTCTCTGTGAGAGAGAATCTAGAGTACATAGGAACCATAAGGAGAACTGAGAATCTCCAGGATAGAATTGAATTTTTTCTCGATATGTTAGATCTAAGAGAAATGGAGAAACAGAAACCACTTACACTATCAAGGGGAAACAGGCAAAAACTATGCCTCGCCCTTTCAATTATTCATCAACCGAGATTCGCCATTATGGATGAACCATTGAATTATCTTGATATACCAACTCAGGAAAAGGTATTCGAATATTTTGAGAAGATGAATGCAACATTTCTGGTGTCAACCCATATATTATCAATTGCAAGAAGATTAACCAGCAAGGTAATTATTCTATCCTCTGGAAAAAAAGTGTGGGAAGGACAGATTACTGAGCTTGAGGAGTTAACAGAAGGCACAAAAACAATAGAAAGCATCGTGTCGGAACTGATGAAACATGTTTCTTAGTGTGCTGAAGCTTCTTATCAAGTCGAGATTTTCAAGAAATTATCTCCTTGTAATACTCTTTATTTTCATATATTCAATATTTACGGTAAATTTTGGGCTGGATGATACTTCTAATTTCGGTTCATATTATCTTGCATTTTTCTTCCTCCTCTTTTTGCTTTCTGCCATTTACACAGGAGGTATATCAACAACTTCTGCGGATAGAGATTTTCTTCTTACTTCTGCTATAGAAAATCGTGTTCTAGTCCCTGCTTTTTTCATCTCACAGGCGCTTGCATCATCTCTTATTTTCATTTCAGCCGCCTCTGCTTCTTTCATTATACTGAGGAGCAATGAAACAGCTCTTCTGATTGGGATTGTAGATATAATATGCATGGCTATCCTTCCAATTTCAATGAGCCTGAATATGGCAGGTACGCCGAGACCTGCGAGAGTTGGAGTAGCAGCTATTGCAGGCTTATGGGTGATTTCATCTTACCTGGGCTTCCCTCTTGGACCATTATCGTTCCTTTCCGGTCATCTCTTTGAATCTTCACTATTTCTTATAATTGTTACAGTGATAGCTACTGGAGTATCCTTCAAGGCAATAAGCCAGGAATCTCTTCCATTTAAACTGTCAGCTATGGCAACAAAATCAAAAGGTTTCAGGGACCTCTTTAAATTCATGGGAAAACAACCTGCACTGGCTGTTTTTGAACTTCACTTCAAACAGGTAGATTTCTCTTCAAGAACAGCGAGCATGGGAAATATTAGAGTTAAGGTCAATAGAGTGAGTCTTTACACCATTGGTCTTCTAACCACTTTGCTGGGAGTTGCCTTTGTTCTTTTTCAGCTCTATTATGTGCGCGGCCTATCGAAGGGATCCTCAGATTCTCTTCTTTACATATTATTTCCTGAAATTTACATAGCATGGGGAATTTCACTTGGACTCAGTACAGGAACTCTGTCAAAGGAGAGAGCATGGCTGGCCTTTATCTCTTTTCCAGTAGAACGGTATATGCAGCTTACAGCACTTGCCAAAATGGCACAGGCACTATTTGTATCTGTTCCCATGATTGCGGCAAATGTCATTCTAACAATACTTGGCATACCTTTTTCATTTGAATTCATATGGATTTTTGCCCTGCTTGTCCCCATATATTGTGGTATCAGTTTTTCCATGTCTTTTTACAAAAAGACGTTCCAGATCACACAGGAGGATGTATTACCTTCGACCTACAATCTGACCCAGTTCATTCTTCTTCCTGTATCCTTCATAATGCTTGTTGTACTTTTTATCGTTGCCTTTTTTGCTGGATCACTACCTTTTATCATACTTGGTGCGGGAATTTTCCTTGGGGTATTTCTATTTAGGGAAGATCACTGGAAGAATGGGTTATACAGAATGGTTGAAAG
>JAMDCG010000061.1:17920-22559 GCA_023489425.1 Thermoplasmatota archaeon | reverse complement strand
TTACCCTGCTCTCCTCGAGAACTGTCCTCATATGATCAAAGGTCTCAGCATCCTCGAAGTACACGTAAGTTCCCTTCATTCCGCGGGTGAGTAAGATCCTGTATCTATTGAAGAGCATTTCCTTCCCTTTATCTGGATTTTTGAGGCACACATTTTTAAGTGAAGACCTTCCTCCTATGTTATCGGTAATCTTATTTGGCTGCACAACCCATTTATTCCTCCACACAAGGTCTTCTCCCCAAATTAAGCCAACAAAATCAGTTTCAAATCCCTGGGAACCGTAAATAGATGCGCAATACTTGAAAGGATCATTATGGATGCCCATCCAGTACTGTGGATACTCCGTCTTTGGATCCATCAGCCATTTGATTTCAGGATCCAGGACTCTCCTCTTTTCTTTTTTCCCATCACTGAATGTGTATGATGCAAGGAGCGCAATCCTGGAATTACCATCCTCATTTTTTTTCTTCAAATCATGGATCATGCCGCTTACTTCTTCAAATAGCCTCAGATCATAAGTCCCAGGGTTAGTAACAACATTACCTGAGAATATTTCGTCAATAAAATTACCATATCTTTCACCGTCTACCATCCTGTAAAACCCACTCAGAGTTATGATCTCGAAATCTACCCCAAGACTTTCAGCTTCTGATCTGAACGTCGCTTTCCTGCCAGCTTCATCATCTATGAGTATCTGGTTCTCATCAAAGAAGTATACAGAGGTTTTATCGTAGGAGAGTGTCCTCCTGATTACATCCAGTGTCATTCGTTGTGCCTCATCATATATGAGCAATCGCTGAAGACGGAGCCTGTCCGGTTCAAAGTTTTCCTCTCCAAGTCCACTGAAATGACCGTTGTAGCCCATGGAGTAGAAACATAGAAGTGAAGAATGTTTAGGGCCAAATACCCTTCTCAATGTGTTGATAAGACGGTTATTCCTGTATGCAAGAAGTGACTGGAAGCCCTCGCTCAAAGACAGGAAAAGAAGGTTGATTGCCATGAGTGTTTTACCTGACCCCATTCCTCCGCTGATGAAATATTTCTTTTTTTCACCTCTCCTGAGGCTGTTCATTATCCTGTCTATGATCAGTGCCTGCTCTTCAGAAAGGCCGAAACCTGCATTGAGGAACTTCCGGGATACATCTTCCATTATCATTTCCCTGTTTCCTGCAATAAAATCTATTAGTTCCCTGCCTGTCCTGAATGTTCCATTCTCAAGGGCATCAATCTCTTCGGTGGAAGAAACTTCTACAGGTAGAATTTTTAGCTCACTTTCAACCTCCCTGCCATTGTACACAATCTTGCATTCATTTCCATCATTCGTATTGTACATGTAAACAAAGCCGTCAAAGGATATCAGGCCAGATGAACTGTGAAAATTTCTCATCTTTGCAACATAGTTCTCCATCTGGTAACATGGGTTTACAACTTCCTGATTGTCACCCATGGAAACTATCTCATTTATCTTCCTGTAGGAATTCCATCCTTTGGATTCGATAATAAAGGCATGCCCTTTTCTGGCAATTAAGAAATCAACCCTTTCGAGTCCTATGGGGAAGCCATATTCCATGAATACCCATGTTCCGTTGTCTATGTACTGTTTCAATGCCTTAATACTTCCATGCCAGGCATTAATCTGCCTTATATCTGGCTGGTCTTTGTATTTAATCGCATAGTTTTTTGTTAATGTATGTGTTATATCATCAATATCAAGCTTATCCAGGTTGTTTGTATAGAAAAGGGAATTATTCACAAAGTTGTACAACATGATAACATAATATATTTTCTGGTAACTGTATGTCATAATAAGAACTTAAATGGTAATACAGTGAAATCAAGCTATAGCATTGACCATACTTCTTCTTTGACAGCACTGATTATTTCAATACGCGGATCATATGGTGATGCATTCTTCATGAATTTGCTGTAAACACCAATATATTCATCAATATTTTCACTGGGAACAATTGTTGTATTAAAGAGCCTTCCATTCTTCAGTTCAAGAAACGTTGCAAGTCTCGGTATCCTCAGCTCATTCAGCTTCAGCACCCGATCCATGAGGCTCCCTGATAGTTCGACACTCTCATAAATCATGTCCCTGTCAGAAACTACTCCTATCTCAGGAATATCTATTTTCCGCAGGGCATAGGAAATACATTTTATTGATGTGATTGACATGCTCCTGACATCCACTTCCGTAATTGTTTCAGGGTATTTCCTGGCAATTTCATATAATATCCCTTCGCCCTCAGGCATGAGTGTAGATGTCTGAACGATTGTAAGGGCCAGTGAATTATTCAGGAGAACCATTGCATCAATAAATGTTCTGGGATGTCTCACATTCTCAATTCTTATTTTACCTTCCCTGTCGACCCACTTAATGAGTGCTTTTGAAAGTGCGATGGAGTAATCATGATGGTACCTGAAAGTAAAGTATATCCTGTTTCCAAGAAGGTAAGTCTCACCCAGGGTAAAAGATCTGATTGAAAGAAGCTCCCTTATGATACCAACACCACTGTTCTTTGTCACATCAATCATGATGCTGTAATAATTATCGGTTTCCCTGAACGTTGAAATAAGTTTGATTGCAGAAAATAATCTAGAAGAAAGGCTTTCCTTGTCGATGTAAACCTGCAGGAACAGCCTCTTGCCATATTCATACAGGAAAACATTATACTTTGCTGTGTTCTCCTTCATCATGTCAAATATCTCACCGTCACCATGAACACTGATCAGGCACCTGCGATCAATCTTTCGGTCAATTATACTGAAATCCATCATGTCTCACCCCCTTTGAATTTGACAGATTTCCCAATTTATCTGTGAAATATGAACCATACTCTTGTCTTCCTATTCCAGCCAGTTCCATACATCCTCCCTCAACCTGGTAAATATTTCAATCCTTGGTTCTAAACCTGATTCCTTGCTCGCTGTCCTTGAATAAATCCTCATATAATTATCCATTTCCTCAACCGGTAAGAAGGTTGTTACAAAAGCTCTCTCCTCTTTAATACTGAAAAGTATGGCAACTCTCGGTATGCGTTCCTCGTTTGCAATCCTCCTTCTCTCAATAAACAGGCTTTCATAATGTCTGGCCTCATAAATATACTGACTGGCTGATATCTCAGTAAGTCCTTCGTGGTTAAGTTCTTTTTCAGAATATATTAGGGCTCTTATACCATTTGATGTTAGGCCCCTTCCTTCCAGTTCCGCAATAAAACCAGGAGAGTGGCTATAAATAAATGAGAGAAGCTCATTGTTGACATATCTGCTGGATGTCTGCAAAACCGCGAGTGGAACAGACTTATTAATTCTCATCATTCTATCTTTGAAGGTATGGGGCTTTCGTATCTCAGAAATTCTTATATCTTCTGATTTTTCAATATACGAATTGAGGAAAGAATTCATTTCATTCTTAAAATTTTGATGATACCTGAACAGTATGAACAGTGAATTTTTATACATGAAAGTGCCAGCAACCACCACGGATGGGAAGTTAAGGATCTGTTTAAGGAAGTCCAGATACGGATAACTTTTGATCTTCTCTGAAATCGTGAAGAAGGATTCTGTCTCCTGAAGCGTCCTGTGAGAGAGAATGAAACTATATTTTCCGGGGTCATTTGAAAACTTCCTGAAATAGAGGTTAATGAATAGTTCCCCCTGGTCTTCATAAAGAAAAGCTTCAATTCTCTCGTCAATATTCTTCATAAGATTGAATATTCCCCCGTTTAATTGAAGGTTCAATCCAATCCCGCCGTCAACCTTGTTATCCATAAGACCGAGATTCAATTCCATACCCTCCTTCAGTAACCTTGTTTTGTAATCCTTACTGGATCCATTTCCAAACCTCCTCATTCAGGCCCGAGAATACCTCTATTATGGGTTGATATATTTCTAGATCCTCAATCGCTTCAAAGTATGTTCTAACATAGTTCTGTGCAACTTCGGCCGGAAGGAATATAGTTTCATACAACCTGCCGCCACGTATGTCAAAAATGATGCCAAATCTGGGGATTCTAGCATCGTTGGCAAGCTGCCTTTTCCGGATAAGAGATGCATCAGATTCCCTGCTTTCATATATTTTCTCCTGGGCAGATATGACGGATGTCCCTTTCAGTTTGGGTTCGTTCTCAGAAAACATTATTGTCTTTATTCCTTCTTTGTCCCAGCTTCTCACTTCTGGCATGGATACCATTCCAGGATAATTGCGGCTTATGAATTCTAGGGTGCTCCTATCCTTGCTTATAAGTGTGGATATCTGAATCACGGAAACCTTTGTATCTTTTGCAATCTCGCTTATTGAACTCCTAAGGTCATTCGCATTTACAATCTCAACTATCTTTACCTTCTGATCTACTGCAATTATTTCAGTGAGCATATTGCTTATCTTGGAAAGACATGAACTGTGGAAGCGGAAAATGACAAATATCTCAGTTCCAAGTACATAGGTTTGTTCTATCAGAACAGAAGGCATTTCAGTGATGTCAAAAATAAGCTTTGCATTATCAGATGACTGCAGTTCCTCAGAGATCGAAAAGTAGTTATCTGATCTTATCACATCCTTTCTTGAAAGTATCCTGCTGATCCCTCCTCGACTGATCATGTTGTCATCAAAATAAAGCTGGACGAACGATTTACC
>JAMDCG010000061.1:5344-17192 GCA_023489425.1 Thermoplasmatota archaeon | reverse complement strand
ATGCGGAATGTTTTGAAATTCTTTGGACCAGCCTGGCTGGTGATGATAGCTGACATGGATGCAAGCAGTACCATTGGAGCAGCTGAAACTGGGGCGTTATTCAAATATGGACTAATATGGTTCATGATATTGCTTATTATACCACTCTATCTTGTACAGGAAACATCAGGCAGAATAGGTGTCACAACTGAAATGGGGCTGGGAGAAGTTATAAGGAAGAACTATTCCCATACGGTTGCCCTGATAGCAACAGTTCCAATGGTCTTAACTGATGTGGTTACGTATATTATTGAATATCTTGGAATTGCTATAGGTCTATCACTTTTTGAAATACCAATTATTTTTTCACTCCCCGTCTTTTATGTAATTCATATTGCGGTTGTGATACACCGTAAATATGGATTGACAGAATCAATTCTAATCATCATATCAGCTATACTGATTACTGCTTTTATCGCAACACTGGCTGTTCGTGGAATAAAGTCTTACAGTCCCCTGTATTTTGTCCCTTCTCCAACTTTCCTTTTTATGCTTGCTGTAAACGTTGGTGCGGTGATAATGCCTTTCATGCTATTTTTCCAGGCTTCAGCAACTGCTGAAAAGGTAATACACACAAGGAAGAAAGACCTGGATAGTAATTTAACAGCTCTAAACGCTGAGAATGAAAAAACCAGATTTACGAAGTCGGCAATGAGATCGATGAGGATCGAAACCCTGATTGGGGCAATGGTTTCAGAGATGCTAATGGTAGTTGTTGAAATGGTGATGAGTGGTGTAGATCCAAGCACGAACTTTGCATCAATTTCCCAGCTCGCTGGAGGCCTATCCGCCATAGCAGGCATTTATTCTCCATATCTATTTGGAATCGGCCTCATAGGTGCAGCATTTCTTGCACTCGTTGTAATATCCATGGGAAGTGCCTGGGGCTTTATGGAAGCTTTAGGGATAGGGAGAGAAAAATCATCTGTGATATACGTCATGGAAAGTCTTCCTGCTGTTATTATAGCTCTAATTGTTCCAGAAACATACCTGGTAAGTAGCGTCCTGTATCTTCTGGTAGTATTTGTATTCGTTCTAATAGGCCCAGGTATTTTGATGGGTTTGATAGCCAGAAACAGGAATATAATGCGCGGTTATCATTCCACAGGCATCGGAGAAATAGGCTACTGGTCAAGCCTTATTTTCGTTCTGATATTCGGGATTATAGCAATTCTATAGATTTGTGAATATAACCTGGTTGGACGTGTCAATAAAATTAATTTTTCAAGGATATAAAGATACATCAGAGACACGTTTGTAATCAGTATATTGACCCTTTGAGAACTACGTTAAACAATGTTAAAATACGTATTGCGTATACAAATATTGATGACCCAGATCATAAGTGTAAGAATCGATGATAGCCTGTATGAACAATTAAAAAAACACAACATCAACCTTTCTGAGGTTGTAAGAAAATCACTTGAAATGGAGGTATCAAATATAGAGAGGGAACTTCTCGTTAAAAAGATTAAAAGCCTTTCTGAAAGATTAAAGGACGAATCGCTGGGCAACTTCTTAATGGTTGATAAAAACAGGAGAAAGGAGAGATAGAAATGGAAAAGAAGTATCTCATTGATGGACCCTCCTTCATCAAGATTTTCATGATAAAACCAGATAGCGCCCTTGATTTCATAGAAAATTCCTGTATAATAGAACCATGCTACAGTGAGGTTGGTGATCTCATATCCAATAGATGTTCAATGGAAGAAACAGAGGTGGAAAAGGCCAGAATCACAGCTCTTGGAGAAGACCTGATAGACATATTGAGAAGTGTGGAATCGATCCAGGTACCCTGGAGTGATTTCAAGACCATGCTTAATATTGCAATTTATAAAAAACTCAACTTCAGGGAAGTAAGCTATCTCTGGGCTGCAAAGGAAAATAAACTTATCCTCCTTACAGACAGCGAAAATCTCAGCAGAACAGCAGGTGAGCTTGATATAGTTTCCAGGAGTGTTGAGGATATTTGATAATGATGTAACGTCAAACAATATGTTTGAATGGATCCAGCCATCTTTCGTACATCTGAATGTAAACATTTCTTATTTTAATGGCGAGATCCAGGTCCAGGTAGGGGAAAAAATAGTAACGCTTCAAAACTTTCAATTTAACCATATTAATTCCATTTTTACGATTCTTCTTTAAAAGCTTACTTAATCTTTCGATACTAATCTTGTCAGTATTTTTTGGCAACTTTATTGAAAGTCCAACGGGAAGAAAAAAAATGGAATAATAATCCATATTACCCTTTACAGTGTGCACAATAATAGAAGATTCAAGTGCATCATATGGATGATAAAAGTAAACCTCTTTATTTCTTATTATGGCTATTCCTTCCCTGTTAATGATATACCGTTGGCTGAATTTTAATTCGGAATGAATATACACTATGCCAACAGAACTAAAGCTCAACAGGAACAGTATGATTGCCAGGATGAGATAAAAGATGTTCGATGTGAATATGGATACTAATATGCTCAGAAAGGTGAAGAACAGCCCAAAAAGAAAACCTTCAATCTTATTTCTTCTTATTCCAGCTAAAAGTTTCTGAGATGGACTGAATTCCATTCCATCCGCTGTGAGACTGTTGATATCAATCAGCCGGTCCTCAGATGCCTGATAGTTCACTTCTTAACATCTCCATAATTCTATTCAAAATATAAACCGTAGAAAATAAACATTTTTAAAATTTTATATTCTG
Source organism: Thermoplasmatota archaeon (assembly GCA_023489425.1). The sequence goes on along the minus strand of JAMDCG010000061.1, from coordinate 14,449 downwards.
CTTGATTATATAATATTGAATCAGGAACCCTTATGATCTTATGATTTTGCAGATATATATTATTTAATTATTTATAAAACAGAAATAATTATATCAAATGAAACCCTGTTTATCTAATGCAATACCACGAAGGAATCAGCAAGTATGAAGAAGGAACAAGAAACACTGGATATGCCTATTATTTGTTCGGAGTGACTTTCCTGATTACTATTCTTTCTGCACTTACATATATATCGCTGCTGTCTGACTTGAGCCTGCTAATAGGTATCATCGGATTCGTAATATTATATGTTTCAAGAAAATCACTTCAACATGACCTGAGAAGGAACATGATGTATGGTGTGGCAATTTATATAATATTTGCATTGATTGTAATCTTTGGAATAACAATATACGTTGTTTCCCAAACCGTTTCATTGATTTCAGTCTACCCTAGCGGTGTTTATCCTGATGGCACCTTATCATCATTCATCATAGGTGGTATTATCATAGCAATTGTTCCGTCTTTTCTATATTTCATTTCATATTATTTAATGAATAAATTTATGTTCAGGAATGGCAGATCAGCATTTCTTATTCTAATGATCCTTTTATCTTTTATTTTTATCCTGGTAAGTGCCCTTGGAGAAATATCAATTATTTACTCAGGCATTTACACTACTACAAGTCTAGACAATGCAGTAATAACACTGAATATTATCAAGACCCATCCTTTCAATGTCTACACGGTCCTGTCGGTCATTGGGTCAGCCATCCTGATGGCTATATACTTTTATAGCGGACATGAGATGGTGACAAATCCAAAAAATTATATGTTTTCCCTCGGTGATGATCAAATTGCTGGTACAGATTCAACAGAATATTGATATCCTAATCAACAGTACTTTCTACTTGATTCAATTATTTTAAGCATAACCCCAGAATTCCTTCATCCAGTTCTATTTATCAATACGATGACTGCATTTTTATCAACTGTATTATCAAATAAAACCTTACCAGGTTTTTCCTGGTATTTTTGAACAATGAACAAATAAGACTGCAAAACATGATAGAATCGCACTTTCTTAATGTAAAGCAAAATACTCTGTGCTTTCTTTCCTGAATTCATTCATTTTTTCCATGTGATCTTCATATTTCATCCCTCCCATAAGGAAATCTTCATTGACCTGATTCTTGCATTCATCAATCAATTTCCTGTCCAGTGATGAAATCATTATTGATGGTCCTGTATCTGCGTTGAAAAATATACCTTCATTCTTTGACTGAAATGCCATTATCTTAGATAGTAATTCCATGCTTTCTCCAGTCTGTGCTAGCATACCTGATGAGAGGAGAACTGAATGAAGGTTTAAAGAATCCTTCTGGCCCCTGTTTATAAGGAATGATGAACTGAAATCATCATCCATTGCCTGCTTAACTGCACTCATCTTATCATATATCCACGAGTCATAGAAAATTGAGCTCTTGACGTTGTTATGTGCCTGGTCCGTTTTAATGGCATTCTTTTTGGGAAAGATCCCATAATAAATATCCTTTGGATTATCTCTTATCCTTACTGCAAAAGATTGCTCAGCGTTAATTTTTGGATATGATAGCCAGATCGATAACCCTTCTATACTGGCCCTTGTACCAGATCCGGAAACAAGCCTTGCAAACCGTGAAGTAAGATGATCCATTGTTTCCTTTTTCTCATTAAAGATGTTGTTGATCAATGATCTTGATGCCGCTGAAGCAACAGCAGATGATTCACTCATGCCCTTAGCTTCTGAGTATTTCCGGTGTCTATTCATATAGAATTGAAAACTACCATCTATTCCAAATCTTTTCTTAAATTTCTGAAGGGCTGATCTTGCTTTATTACTATAGTTATCATTTGTGATTCCGTCTAGAATAACTGAGTCAGACTTTCCTGATTTCTCGTATCTGCATGAAGAAAGACAGTAAGAAAAATCAGTGTTGAATGATATGGATGGATTGAAAGCTATTTTTTCATCAGAGTCATAATATCCAAGAAATTTCTCAAATGCCTTTATTGGATAGCTTATTCCATAGGATATCTTTCCATCCTCCATGGACGGCTCAGGATAATCGATCTGCTGGTACAGACCTTCACTTTCAAGATCAGACTTAATGCTCTCCCCCATGGTAAAGACTTTATTTATATCCATAATTTACAGTTAAAGCTATTTCAAAATAGTATTAAAGTACTTTGCTGATTATTCCGGGCCATTATTTAATTTAAATATTTTCAGTCTAATCCTAAGGATATAAAGGTTATATTAACTAATACTTTCTACATTTTAAAAACTATGGTCTACTTGACCTACATAAGAAAAAAACGTTCATAGTCTATTTTAATATTCCAGCACTGTTCAGAAGGGTTCATAAGCGAGGTACGGCATTCATTATGTTGTTGTTTGAGCATCAAAATTTATATTGTCGCGAAATTTCGTGATGTAATGATCCATGGAACGGTTAAAAGAAATTCAAGAATGGTACAGCTACACTGTTTAAATGAAGCCATTCAGAGGTAATACTAGAATGGTCGCTTTATGTGAATTTAAACCGTACTATTTTCGTGATAATATTGAAAAATGCGTGTCTCCTCCATTCGATTCAATTTCCGGGCCCGTTGAATCTCAATTGAAGTCATTCCCTTTCAATATAACTCATCTCACCTTGCCAGAGGGTGAATCAAAAGGGTCAGTATTAATATCGCAATGGATAGATTTGGGGATACTTAAGAGGAACGAAGAAGCGGGAATGATATTAATACGTCAACAGACTGTAATTAGAGGAAGTATGTTAGACAGATATGGAATAATATCACTGGTAGACATAAACCCGGAAGATGGTCTGGTTCAGCCTCATGAAAAAACATTCCCAAGTAAAGTCTCTGAGAGAGTAAAAGTGCTGAACGATGCAGATGCTCAGCTTGAACCAATTTTTCTTGCAGTTAATAACGAATTATTTGATCAGAAATTACGTTCTTTATCCAGCAAGCTCCAACCGTGGTTAAAATTTACCGATACAGAAGGCGTAAAATATGAAATTTCCTTTATACCGTTGAATGAATCTCAGGATATTTCCGGGATTCTTATGAAAGATGTTGCCATTGTTGCAGATGGCCATCACAGACTGGCGGCCTCAAAACAGATTGCCAGGTCATCCAATGAGGTTTCCTCTGCTTTCTGGTCCTCCATTATGGCATATACAACAAGCATGAATTCAGATTCCCTGCTGGTTGATGGCATCCATAGGGTCCTGAAATGCAAAATTGAAGAAGACAAGTTAGCAAAACTCAAGTCAGTATGCAGGGTTCTCCCAGAAGATGCAACTAATTTACAGGAGGAAGATATAATAATATTAAGTCAAGGGGAGAAATTGGCCATAGACAGGGAGAAAGCAGATAGAAGAGAACTATCTGCAATTTCTGACATCCATCTCCTTGAAGATTCACTTCTCAGGGATATACTCGGGTTATCAGAAGAGGATTTAGACAAAATGATATATTACACTCACGATCTGGGAGAATGCAAGAGGCTAGTAAATTCGGGGCAGGCGTCCATGGCTTTCATCATGCCTCCGTGGAAGAAAGATAGGCTGTACAGTCTTATATTAGATATAGGCTATCTACCACAGAAATCTACATATTTTTTTCCAAAGGTCTGCTCTGGCATAGTAATGAACATCAATAGGACAATTTAAAGAAATGATAGTATATTTCGTCATTCTGAATTCTTTTCATAACATAGAGAATATATACCCGGGCACCAATCTCCAAAAATGAAAGGAGTTCCAGTGAAGAAAAGGGTTCTTATATGTGATAAAGTAGATAGTCTCATGATCGACGAACTAAAGTCCGGAGAATTTGAAGTAAGCTATGAGCCTGAAATAAGTCCAGAGGAATTGGCGGATTCCATTTCTAATTATGAAATTGTCGTTTTAAGGAGTAGAACAAAATTGACTCAGGAAATTCTTGAGAAGGCAATCAACCTCAAAATTATTGCTAGAGCTGGAATTGGTGTTGATAATATTGACATGAAATATGCAAAAACAAGGAACATACAGGTTATAACTGCTGCAGGTTCTTCCACCAATTCTGTAGCAGAACTTAACGTTGCCCTGGCTATATCCCTTGCACGGGATATTGTCAGGCTGGATTTAAATTCAAAAAAGGGTATCTGGAAAAAGGAGACTGGTGTTGAACTTTACGGAAAAACGGCAGGTATAATAGGTTTCGGGAGGATTGGACTCAGTACTGCTAAAATACTGAGAACCATTGGGATGAATATTCTGGCCTACGATGTCTTTGAGAACGCTGATTCCATCAAGGAAGTGTCTGGAAAGTACGTACCATTGAATGAACTGCTTTCCAGGTCAGACTTCATCTTTATCCTGGTCACACTTACGGAATCTTCCACAAAAATAATTGGTGATGAACAGATGAAAATGATCAGGGAAGGTGCATTTCTAATCAATACTAGCAGGTCAGAGGTAATTGATGGGATGGCTCTTTTGAATTCAATGGATAAGGGTAGGATCAGGGGATATGCAACCGATGTACTATGGAACGAACCGCCCGTTGAGCAGTGGGAAAGAGATTTTATTTCACGGCCAAACGTCATTGTGATGCCACATATTGGAGCTCAGACTGTTGAGGCCCAGAAACGTGTCGCGCAGTACACATTGAATAATCTCTTCAACAAGATCAAGGAGATGGGAATATGATGTTGATACCTGGACCTGTAGAGGTATCTGAAAACACGAATGAAGCATCCAAGCTTGTGATCAACCATAGATCTGAAAAATTCCGTAGCATAGTAAAGAATTCTGAGAGTCTCCTAAATAAATTTTCAGATTCGACTCATTCCATAATGACAACCGGCTCAGGGACACTAGCAGTAGAATCCATGATTTATTCCTTTACCAGGCCAAAGGAACAGGTAATTGCAGTGTCATTCGGTGAATTCGGGAACAGGCTAATTGAAAGCGCCGAGAGAAGAGGGCTTATGGTTCATAAGATCAGTAAATCCATTAACGAGCACATAAGTGCTGGAGAAATAAGTGACTTTGTATCAAATCATAAGGAGATAAGATCGATTTTCATGGTTCATAATGAAACAGGAAATGGAACAGCAATAAAAAATCTAAAGGATCTGGTCAGGGAGAGTAAGGAAAATGGGTTAAAGGTTCTCGTTGATGCCGTATCAAGTTTTGGTGGTTTGCCAGTAAAGGTCAATGAGTGGGGAATTGATGTGATGGCATCCTGCAGCCAGAAAGGTCTTGCATCTGTGCCCGGTATCGGCATTGTTTTTGTTGGAAGGGAAGCAAGCGAATCTCTAAATTCGAGCCCGGACATTCCAAAGTACCTTGATGCTAAGATAGGAATTGATTTTCTAAAAAAAGGAGAAACCGCTTTTACTCCATCAACTGGTGCATTTAATGCCTTATATAATGCCCTCTTGGAACTTGAAAATGAAACAATTGAAGGTAGAAATATACGCCACGCCAGAATAGCACAGCTTCTGAGAAGAAAAATTATTGAATCCGGTGCAAAAGTCTATGGAAACGATTCAAATTATTCAGACACTGTTATAGCATTTGAGCCGTCTATTCCCGCAGCCAAACTGAAAGCTGAGCTGATGAAGCAGAATATTGAGGTGGCTAATGGAATGGGTGAGCTAAATGGAAAAATTTTAAGGATTGGTAATATGGGAATAGTATCTGAAAAAATTGCATTAGAATTCGTTGACAGATACCAGAAAATCGTTTCAGAGGACATATCCATATAATATTATATTTTATTTCACTTATCCGGCAATTATTTTCGACGAATAGATTGATTGCCTGTTATTAGGTAATTTTAAGAAGAACTAATCTTTGAGACCATTATTTTCAGGATGAAGCTTTTTAATACTGGTAAGAGTCAGCAAGACCCCTAAAACTAAAAAGATCCCAAGAGATATATATGCAGGAATGAACAGTTTATCATAAATATCTGAAATGCAATTATCTATCCCAAACAGTATGAAAAATATGACAGCCCTCATGTCTATATCTTCACGACCTCTTGAAATGACGGAATACAGACCTATTATTATGGCTGCAGTGACGAACCAGCCCACAAAATTAGACCATGGGTCTCCGAAATACTGCGTTTTTGATATCCATATCCATAGATGACCTGAGTACCTTGGGTCAAAGGATAGATCAATAGCCACCATCAGTATGGGCATAAGCAATTTGCCACCTGCCCGGTATGAGTAAAAACTCAGGGAAGCCCATAGAAGTGGAATAAATATTGGAAGTTGCCCTATCTTTGGACCCAGTTCTCCCGTATACACATATTTACCAAAGGGTATTCCTGTATTCAGGCTGAGTAATTCCAGTAATGAACCAACTACAGCTGCAATCATGAAAAAATAAACAGACCTTCTACCTCCAATGATAAGGACAGAAGAAATAGCATAAACAATAATGAGCAGTATGGACACTGTTAATGAACTGAATATTGCATCATTCTTAAGAATAGGTAATTGCCCTATGAAAAGATAAGCAATATAAATGAACGAAGCAATCCAGGCCAGGCCACTTTTCTTCAATTATATCGCATATGGCTATATCTATAAAAAGCTATTGAAGACATGAACTAATACATCAAAATTGCATCTCCAGGTGTAATGAAATAACTATTTAATCAGATTGTGTATTTCTAATCATGGAAGTTCAGGATGAAATTAAAATGGAGAATGAACTCAAAAAATTAGGTTTCAGTGAATTTTCGATCAGGGTTCTCATGGAAGTTTATAAGATACCTGTTGGAGAGACCAGGACATATTCGCAAATAGCGGAGTTAATAGGTCATAAAAATGCGGGCAGGGCGGTAGGGAGTGCTGTAAGGAAAAATCCATTTGCCCCGGGTATACCATGTCACAGGGTAATAAGGAAGGATGGAAGGCTTGGGAACTATTCTGGAGAAGGTGGAACGGAAAGGAAAAGAAAAATGCTAATGGAAGAAGGCATAAATGTAAGTGAATTGAAGTGAACTCACTGGCCATTCGCAGTGAAATAAAAGGGAATAGAAGATTAAATTGGCATTGAATTCATTTGATACATTTTCAGTTTTCTGAAAAGTTCCAGTGAATTATAGGATAACTCTTTTGTAACCCCGGAAAATTATGGATGAGTATCTACCGTTAATTCATAAATCACATTTGCAATTTTTATAGTAATCCTAGGTGAACTGCTTGCAGTATAATTTCTCGTAAACAGGTCCATTTGGCAATAGAATACTCCTGTAAATACAGATAGATTTGAAAGTTATATTTCCAACATCAAGGTCCACAGAATCAACTTTTATTGGATTATTATTCTTCCCATATCTGCCTACGGTAACATGAGGTAGGAATCCTTGATTTGTTTTGAAATCTGAGGAGAATGAATTCTGTACCATTGCATTCAGAGCTAGTATTTCAGGACAGTCTAATGAAATGACAACAACCCTTGGTCTGGATCCTTCAGGAAGGTTTCTAATGGAATCTATTCTGCAATTTATTACCTTGAACTCCAGCATTCTAAGTTTTTTTATTGCCATATTCTTCTGGTTCTCAGTAACTTCAGAAAGAAAGAGGTAAGTGAGATGGAGATTCCTCAAAGGAACTGTTTTTATTTCATTAAAAGCAGACAATGATTTTATGAGATTCAGGAAATCATCCGTGTTATCTACTGGGGATCCAACAAAAGACCTCATTACTTATCATCCTGTTCATGTTTATTATTATTTCCTGTCCCTTCTGCATACACTGTCGCGTCAACAGAAATTGACTCCTCATTCCCCTTGCCTGATCTGAAAATTGAAACCATTGCTGCAAGAATGCTGATTCCAGCGGCAAAATAAAAAACAATACTCAGTGATGACATGAACGGTTTCGCAAATACTTCTGAGAACCATGTATTTCCCTCAATTAGTGAAATTGTTGAAGCTGGAATGTTTCCAGTCGATACGATGAAAGATTTAACAGGATTTATGCCAAGAAAGGAACCAAATATGGCAACGGTGGGTGGCATTGCGCTAAGTGTCTTATCCAGCTCGTTTGCACCCAGATTGTTTAATGCAGCTGTTATTGAAGTAGGAAGACTTGAGGAAACACCAGCAATAAGTATACTGAAGAATACACCCATGCTTGCAACATATCCAGTATTTCTCATGTTGTTTAGGGTACCTGAGGCAGAACCTCTTTCATGTGGAGGAACTGTGGACATGACAGATGCAATATTGGGAGAATTGAAGAACCCGTAACCCATTCCAAATATCACAAGAAGAATCATCATTTGATAGTATGGGAAATTGTAGGATAGAAATGATAGAAGGATAAGGGATATTCCACTTAATAACAGGCCGACCACTATTAGCCATTCTGCGCCGGACCTATCGGATAAGCGGCCTGCAATTATACCGAAAATTCCCATGCTAACGGTTAATGGCAGCATGTAGATACCTGCCCAGAGTGGTGTGATAGAAAAACTGTATCCATGAAGTGGAAGCCATATTCCCTGAAATAAAAGGGTAAGCATGTAGAGAAGGCCCATCATTCCCATGGCTGATATGAAGCCAGTAAATGATCCAATGGCAAAGTTCCTGTTCCTGAATAGATGTATGTTAAGCATTGGATTTGTGGTTCTCCCTTCCCACAATATGAATAAAGCAATAATAATCGTTCCTGATACAAGTGAAAGAATAACCAGGGGGTTTCCCCACCCCATGGGTGAGAGTTTGTATGGAGTTATACCGTATGTAACACCAATAAGAAGTATCACGAAGCCAGAAGCCATAAGAATATTACCCACAATATCTATTTTCTGCTTCTTTCTTGAAGAAGTTTCCTTCAATTTAAGGTAAGACCAGGCCGTGCCAAAAATTCCAAGTGGAACGCTGATCAGAAACACATCCCTCCAGTATATTACTGAAAGAATACCTCCTATTACGATGCCGATACTCACACCTGAAACAGAGGCGACGCTATTTATGGATATGGCAAATCCTCGTTCAGATTCCTTGAAATTATCAGTGATAATTGCAAAGCTGTTTGCCATTATAAATGA
>JAMDCG010000061.1:0-4556 GCA_023489425.1 Thermoplasmatota archaeon | reverse complement strand
ATCTGAATATTAAATCGTAATCCGCAATAATTTCAGTATTCCATATGTTTACTATAATCTGGATTTAGATATGCAATCCTTTTAATCGTTGATGTAATAATACCATGTGAAAATGCCAAATGCCAAGCAGGTTGTAACAATTCTTATAGTGATAATATTTCTCGGGGCGGGTGTGTCATTTCTTGCTGCGCTTATCTGATCAGGAATAGTTCATGATTAACAGGTTATAAGCCCTGGAATATTGAGCCATATGATCCATTTTAACACTCTCACATAACCCTAAGAACGGCAAAACCATCATATCCCTTCGAACCGACTGTTTGTATTACCGTTCCATCGACTCTTTCCTCAATTTCAAGATGATCGTAGAGTCTTCTTATACCTGCATTATCATCACTCCTGTCATTGGGATCAATTATATCTCCGTTCCAGACCATGTTATCTATGAAGATTAGTGTTCCTGGATGAGACAGTTCCATGGCTCTTTCGAAATAATGAAGGTAGGGTTTCTTGTCTGCATCAATAAGGATGAAGTCAAATGGCTGTACATGTTCCCTAATCATATTATTCAGTGAATCTATTGCATCTCCAACCATTATGTTTACGTTGTCGCCATAACCTGCTTTGATGAAGTTTTCATTTGCCACTTTTGCATGTTTCTCACTTTTTTCTAGCCCAATTAACTGGCCATTCCTCATGCCAGAGAGGATCCACAGTCCACTGAATCCTCCAAGAACTCCAATTTCTAAAGACCTCTTTGCATTGATCGACCTGACAAGGATAGACATTAATTTTCCCTCAGGTGCCTGAACATTTATTGGTGGTAGACCTTCTTTCTGGCTTACATCTAGTGTATCAGCGAAGAATAGTGATGGTTTCACCACTTTTCTGTTAATATATTCCTCCACATCTTCCCATTTCTTTTCATCTGACATAGACAAACATTCGTAAAGTTATATTTAATGTTTCTTACTATATATTACACAAGCATGAAAATTGTTTAATTTTTTGATTTTAATCTAACTAATAGTTAGATAGCATATTTAATATAGTAACAAATAGTTAACTTATGTTAATTATTATATACCTATTTACAATAACCTGTTGTGAACATCAAGAACATAGAGAAAGCATTTGAGGAATTAACCTATGAACTTATGCTCTATAGGGAAGAAGTGATGAGGAAGGAAAATATCTCATTTTCAGGATTCTTTGTTCTATCCAATCTTTCAAGGGCAGGAAAGATGAAATCATCTGACCTTGCCACACTACTTGGAGTAACGAAACCTTCCATATCTCATATAATTGACAATCTTGAAAGCAAAGGGCTTGTTGAGAGAGAATATGGCATTGATGATAGGAGAGCTATTTATATAGACCTGTCAACGAAAGGTAAGGAAACCCTTGAAAGACTGTATAATGTAAAGTCCATGGCCCTGAAGACTATGGGGGAAATGGATCAGGAAAGCATTGCAGGTTTCCTGAAATTTATAAACAGACTGGCGAAAAGTGTTCATGATATTAGAGAGGAGGGTGATTAATAGTGGAAAATGAGCTGTATGATAAGAAGTATGCAAATTTTGTGATGATTTTACTTGCGATGATAATTGTCGCCGTAATGTATGTGGAAGGAATGTTAACTCCTTCACTTCCTTCAATTGCAGAGGGTTTTGGCGTAACAGTTGGCCAGGTAAGCCTGGTTCTATCTACCTATCTTATTACAGGTGTTGCCCTCAGTCCAATTGTAGGAAAACTCGGGGATATATATGGAAAGAAGAAGATGATGGGCATAGTGATGCTGATCTATGCAGCAGCAGTATCTGTAACAGGCTTCTCACCAAACTTCACTTTCATGGTAATTTCAAGGGCAGTACAGGGTGTTGGTCTAACCATAATGCCTCTGGGCATGGCTCTCATAAGAGAAGAATTTCCCAGGGACATGGTACCGAAGGCCCAGGCACTGATCAGTGGAATGTTTGGGGCAGGATTTGCCATAAGCCTTCCACTCGGCTCTTTAATATCAGATACTTATGGATGGAGATGGACTTATCATACTGCCATACCATTCATAGTGATCCTTGCCATACTTACAATAGTTAAGGTTAGGGAATCAAAATACAGGAGGCCAGAAGTAAAGGTGGATTACGTTGGTGCCATTGCCCTTGCCACTCCACTCACTCTTATAGTTCTCGCACTTTCTGAAGGTTCTGAGTGGGGATGGACCTCACCGTTAACACTTGGAATGTCAATCCTTGGAGTATTCCTCTTTGTTCCCATGTTCCTCTATGAAGCGAGGTATCACAGAAAGGGAGGTGAAGCCATATTTGATCTTCAACTTCTTTCAAACAGGAATGTACTGGTTACAAATGTTACACTTACAATAGCAGGCCTGGGAATGTATCTTTCAATGCAGGCACTCTCATACAAGTTTGAAACCCCAGCACCATATGGATTCGGGCTATCAATCCTGGATACCGGTATTTCCATGGTATCCTTCGCACTGGGCATGATTGTGTTCTCAATCATAACAGGAAAGGTAATTTCAAGATTTGGAATCAAGCCCCTGGCTATTATAGGTTCCATTGTTTCTGGCATAGGGTTCTTCCTGCTGGCAATGGCTCCTGGATATGACATGACACTGGTAGATGAATTCATCATAGGATCTGGTATGTCCGTCATGAATGCCTCATTGATCAATCTTCTTGTTCTTTCTGTTGAGGCAAAGAATATGGGGCTTGCAACCTCAATGAACAGTACCTTCAGGTATCTTGGAAGCAGTGTGGGTGCCCCAATAGCTGGAGCTGTACTATCAGCATTTGTAGTTACGACTGTTGTTAGCAGCACGGTTAATTTCTCCTTCCCTACCAACACTGCCTATTTCTATGCATTCCTCATTGGAGGCGTTTCATTCCTGATCTCTGCAGTTCTGGTAATATTCGCAAAGGAGATACTCGGAAAAAGGTCAGTTGGAACTGAGGTAGCAGAGGGACTCAAGCCTGAAGTGAAGGGAGAGTTAGGGCTTCTAGAAGGTTCAGGGCAAACAGAGTGAAAAGAAATTTCTTTCCTCTATTTTTTTAAAATTCCCTCAAATAACTTATTAGTTCTGGAATTGAATCAAGGTACAGATAATCTATGCCAAAATGTCCGCCTTCATACGTTTGACTGACATGATCAACAGAATGTGTCGAAAGGATCCTGCTAAGACCTTCTATACCAAGATTCAGGGAGAATTCATCATTTTTTCCTGTTTGCAGGATTATCTTCTTTTCCTTCAATTTTTCAAAATGATCATATACATTTACGAGTGGATCAAAAGCTTTCCATCTGAACCAGATATTGCTCTTTATTTCTCCCGTATTCACATTGAATGGCAGTGAGATTTTTTTCTGCTCTCCATTATCTGGTGAATAAAAGGCTGCCATTGCTATGATGTTCATAGTATTCAATTCCTGCATGGTATGAAAATCCTTTTCCTTGAATTGCCTTATTATTTCAGATAGTCCATTGATCCTGATCATCCTGATCGCATCAGGAAAATCTCTTATGTAAGAATATTCGAATCCGCAATCTCCAGATACATTGATAAACCCCTGGAACTTTTCTGGATTCCTAATTGTCAGATTATATGCTCCAAAGCCTCCGGATGATTTCCCAAACAATCCAGTGTTCCTGATTCCATATCTTGTTTCAAGGTAGCCCATCACATCATTTACTATGTAATCTTCATAATTTCCTACAGCAATTGAATTGAGGTACTGGTTTCCACCCAGTGATGTCATTGAATCGGGTAAAGCTATGATAAACGAATCTACCCTATCATGATTTATGATCTTGTTTAGAACACCCATGAAATCTATAGAAGTGAAACTTCGGTTAAAGAAGCTTGTTGAGGAACCAAAGAATCCTGCTAGACCTATGAGTATGGGCGTAGTATCGTTAACATTATGTTCGATTATTGTGATTTTTCTCTTCCATGGGTCATTCAGGTAATTATTTTTAAGTGAAACTGCCTCTATTTCATCCTCAACCACTTTCATTGCCATTATAAACCAATATGTCAAGGATTAAAAATATTATCTTTCTATTTATTGAAAAATAATTTAAATATTTGGAGACTGTTTATCAAGTATTATATTGAGATCCTTCCCTATCCTTTTCTTAAGCAGTAGCGAATTCATCACGACAGAAGTTGAACTCAGACCCATGGCAAGTGCACTGAGTATGGGTAAAAATGAGTATATTCCAAGGGAAAAAACAGGCACAAGAATACCGGCGGCTATGGGAATCAGAATGGTATTATACCCTATTGCCCAACCAATGTTCTGCCTGACCTTTGACACAGTATCCCTTGAGATCAGTATGGAAGCGGGAACATTTGTAAGATCATCGTTGATGAGAATGATGTCTCCTGCATCCTTTGCTATATCACTTCCTGAAGACATAGCAAAACCTGCATCTGCTGTTTCCAGCGCAATGGAATCATTTATTCCATCTCCAACGAAGACTACATATTCACCCTTCTCCTGATAGCCTGTTATTACTCCTGATTTCTCTTC
>JAMDCG010000063.1 GCA_023489425.1 Thermoplasmatota archaeon | reverse complement strand
ATTCCTGATTAATGCTTTTTTCAGTTAAATACTTTTTAATGAATAGGAAATTGTTCTAACACCTTTACAAACTTTTGAGCAAGAAAGCTCCGATCTTCAGAAAGGAGATGAATTGCGAACGAAATGATAATACAGATACGATTAATAAGGAGAGTATACCCATGGGCAGTGGGAAATCTAAGCCTGATAAACCACCTAAAAGGATGGTGGGAGATGGAGTAAGACCTTCGGATCGCATGAAGAAGGCACTGTCTGTGAAGCAGGAACATTCGATGCTTTAGCATGGAGAGGATGTCAGATACCTAGGAACGGTAAAGTTGTGTTCCTTAAAAAAAATCTATCCACTCTTTAAAAAATTTAAATGGAATATATGTATTTACCAACTGGTAAAAATATGCATTCTAGTAAATTTGTCTCTATGAGTTAACGAGAAACCATAAACTAACTAAGAAGCCACACACTTTACTCCCAAACGTGAATATAGAGAATATATCTTTAGAAGTACCCGTAGATAGACACAATAGAGCTGATGTAATGGTAAAGGTTAAGGCGGGGGACAATAGAAAAAGCCTATTAATTGAAGTTAAGTCTAATGGAGAGCCAAGAATTGTCCAAAGGTCTATTTATAAACTCAATACTGGAAAAGAAGAAAATCTGCTTTTAAATGGTTTCTGGAAAGAATAAATTATCTGTTATGGAACCATATCGTCCTATGGTAGTACCAATTTTAAGACTGTTGTATCCCATTACATGAATTTTAATATCATTTTCACTGCATATCCTAACTGCATCAGGATGAATGATCGCCCCCTCCATAGAGTATCTCATTGCCTGTTCATAGTTCATCTCCCTGATGGGGCTTATCAAATGTTCTATCTTAGGATCAGCTTGATAGATCCCATCCACATCCTTGAACAAAACAAGAACATCTGCCCTGAATTTGACTGCAAGGACTGAGGCCACATAATCACTGCTATTCCTCCCTGCTATGGCAATATTTCCAGATTCATTTAGTCCATAGAACCCAGTTGTTACTATGGTTTTTTTGCCAAGAAATTCTTCTAATTTTTCACTGTGAAGGTTTACTGATCTGTCGAGGTCAATTTTATTCACATCATCTACCTTCCTGATAAATATCCCTGTATCTATTGAATCCATGTAAATTGCATCATGATTATCTTCTAGATATATGGTGCAGATGGCTCCTGAGATTTGCTCTCCGAGTGATACATAAAAATCCAGGGTGCATTCATCTATTTTTTCTATAAAATCATCAACATCTGAGAACCTAATCATTGACAGTATCCTTTTAAACAGGATATCTTCCGTTCCAAGTTTCTTTTTAGACAACTCTTTAGAAAACTCTCTAATAAGCCCAGATACATATTCCGATCGATGGGAACCAAAATAAGCATCATAGAGTGCATCGGTCACACCCTTGAAAGCACTCACCACTATTACATTAAACGGCCAGAGTTCTGATATCTTAGTGAGCTGATTTAGGGAATCTATGTCTGTAAGACAGGAACCTCCAACTTTCATGACCCTGAAACTCATGAGATCATTCCCCATGTCTTTGCGACTATCTCCGCATTCAAGATCGAGGCACCTGCTGCCCCTCTCACCAGATTGTTCACCAGAATTATCAGTGAGATATAATTCCCGGAGACCCTTATCCTGCCAACCTTTACCTGCATTTCTTTCATTAAATCATCTGAACCTGAATCCATAAGAGGTTGGGGCCTGTCACTACCAGGCAAAAACAGGATGCTTTGCCTGGGCAGAGAGGGAAACTTTCCCACCAGGGAGCCATTACCATATTTTTTGAACTTATTCAGTACTAATTCTTCTCCAACTTCTTCCTTCACTTCAACAGTAGCTGAAATCACATGTCCGATCCTCACCGGGACTCTTGTTGCTGTTGCACTAATGTTCAGTTTCGATTCATGAATTTTTCCATCACTGAACTTTCCAAAAATTTTCTTCGTTTCATTTTCGAGTTTTCTTTCCTCACCATTTATGAAAGGAATGACGTTGCCCAGAATATCCATTGATGGAATACCAGGATAACCGGCACCGCTGATTGATTGAAGTGTAGTTACAGTTAAATGCTGTGGATTCAGATCAAAAATAGGATCAATCCCGAGACTTAACCCTATTGTACTGCAGTTCCCATTAGCAACTATATATCCATGATTGTCTGTGATCATATTGAAATGCTCACTGTTTATCTCTGGAACTACCAGAGGAATATCTTTGTTTAACCTGTTTGCAGAAGCATTGGTAAATACTCTCTGACCGAGTTTTGAAAGTTCCAGCTCTATGGGTCCAGCATTCAGGTCACTGATTGCACTGAATACCATATCATGCTTTCCGTTGACTATATTCTCAACGGTAGATTCATGAACCGTCATTTCTTCATTGTCATCAGGTCCAGATTTTATTGATAGTCCAGCGGAATTCCTGGAAGCATAGATCCCATCGACTCTGAACCATGGATGCTTTTCCAGAAGTTTAAGAAAGGTCTCACCTACCAGACCGGTGCATCCCAAAACGCCAACACTTAGTTTGTCCATCCTAAAACCTCTGGCATGAACAACATTCCAAGAGAAAATTACCTGGAGTAATATGGGTGCCTTTGATATTCAACGGTCCCTTTATTTTCGTGTTTTTTTGATATTTTCCATCCAGTTTGATGAAGGTCTGTTGATTCATGATAACAGAGATTTTCCTTATATATTTCTTATTTTTCTCATATCTTATGATTACAGGTAATCCTAAAATTTATAACATCAGCAGTATATAAGTAAAACTTTAATCCACCCAGTCTATGTGATTCAATGAAAGATGAATTCAAAATCATAACAAGGGAAGAGAAAACTTTCGAAAATGGGCTCAAGGAAATAATAGCAATCGAATTCAGGGAACCAGCCTTGATTAAATTCGAATCAGGTGAACCATTGAAAGATGGAGAATTACTTGAGGTAAGAGGGAGTTATGTTTATCATAACGGCATTCAAATTGGAAAAGTTAAGATAATGAAATCGGCCAAGGACGTGAAGGCTAGCCATGACTTTGACATAAAATATACAGGAGGATACTCACTGGATGGGAGCACAATCTTTCTGGATGAGCATTTTCCAGAAGAAATTGAGGTTGAGAACAGGAAAATCAACACAATGTTGACAATAGGCTATCACCACGAGCTGCCGGAAAAGTGGTTATCTGATGAAAAATTTGAGTATCCATACGCACATGAAAAGGCCACAGGTATAGAGAAAGAATTCGTCGAATCACTAGGTGTAACATGGAAAGGATACTGTTCAGTTGTAGACAGGAATCTGAGAAATGTATATTCAAAAACACTGGAAAAGTCTCCCCCATCGCTGGATCTTGCTCCTTACCTTTATTGCAGGGACAGGGAAGCCCTGAATGAAATCAGAAAGAGTTCGCCTGAATAGATATTTGGCTCAGGAATTATTAATTTCATTATGTAGGAAGACAAATCTTGTCTGGTTGAAGCTCCTAGCAATTTCAAGATTCTCAAGTCTCTGTCTTTTCATCTTTCTTCTTATCCTGTTTACCGTAATTTTCATGTCCCTGAAGTAATGGTTAATATTGAAATAAACCTCGGCTTCAGTTATCCTTATGGGGCATTCACCAATGTAGTTTAATGTTCCCATGGGATCCTCCGGATTAATAACAACCATTGCAGATCTCCCTATGAAATATCTGTGAATTATCCCTCCCCTTATAACTCGATAGGCCTCCTTTGCATTGACCCTTGAATAGGCCTTGCCTGCAAAGCTAAGATATGACTGAAAATTCTTGTTTGACTGCCCAGTCCCAAACACAATGTTTTCAGCTTCACCATTTATTATTCTCCCCATTGCCCCAAGTACCTCAGAGTATGCGAAAAGTGAAATTATGGAAGTATTTGGCAATCCATTTCTTATATTTACCGATATATCTCTGTACATGCTTTTCTTGACAACATCTTCAAAAAAATCTGACATATTCAATTCTACGACGATCTCTCTAAGTGAAAACTGTTATTAATTTATTTCTAGTTTGTTTCCCGCATTACTTTATCTCTTTGAGCTGGATATCCATTTACCTTGAAAATAGAAACAGTAATAACTTTATTGAATATTATGAAGCGATGAAAGGAATAATCCTTCACGGAGGCACCGGGACAAGACTCAGGCCACTCACATACTCCGATGTTAAACAGCTCCTAACGATAGCGGGAAAACCTACAAGTGAATATGGTCTCCTGCAGATGATTGATATTGGAATTAAAGAAATAGGAATAGTCATCGGCAAGATAGGTGGAGAAGAGGTAAAGAAATATTATGGAGATGGATCGAAGTGGAATTCATCCATAGAATATGTTTTTCAGGAAAAGCCCCTGGGTATTGCCCATGCCATATCACTGTGCAGGAATATAACAAAGGATGATGACTTTCTGGTTTATCTTGGAGACAACGTGATCCAGGATGATCTCACTGAATCCTACGAAAAATTTCAAAAGGAAAAATTTGACGCATTCCTCATTCTTGTACAGGTCAAGGACCCATCCAAGTACGGTGTTGCAGAAGTAAAGGGAAACCTGATAACCAATTTAAGGGAAAAGCCAAAGGATTCAAAGAGTAATCTTGCTGTTACTGGAATCTATTTTCTCAGAAGCTCTGTTTATGGTTACATAGAAAAACTGGTACCATCAGCAAGAGGTGAATATGAAATAATGGAAGCACTGCAATCCATGATCCTCGATGGGAAGAAGATAGGTTATAAGATAATAAAGGGATGGTTCAAGGACACTGGTACAGTGGAAGATTTCATCGACTGCAACATGCTCGTTCTGGAGGGCATGAAGGGTAACAACGATATGGAAAATCGGAATATCAAGGGAAGGGTTGAGATGGGTACAAATCTGGTTATTGACTCTGCCA
>JAMDCG010000080.1 GCA_023489425.1 Thermoplasmatota archaeon | reverse complement strand
GGAATGTAGTGATCATTGTATGGGTCGTAGTCCTTCTACTAGCCATACCTGCGGTCTTACATTACAGTTCCTACCTAAACTACGCCAGTTCAACTACAACCAGCAGCAATTCTGAGTCTAACCAGGCTCAGGAGCTAGTTTCCCAGCTTGAGACAACACACCAATCCCTAACCATAGTGGTAAATGGAAATCCAATGTCTAATTATACACTTGCAAGAGAGACTTTTCGCTTAAATTACATGATCAGAAATGCTGATAAGAGTGTATACAAAACAACCAACCCATTTACAAACTATTCTGATTATATCGACAACACAACGCTTAAGAGTTACGGTAGCCAGATAAAGGCCAATTATTTAAATGTAAAAAATAACAGTTCTAAGATTTACGGATTTTCTTATGACTTCTTTATTAATTGGAATGCGTTAGATTTCAAGGAGAGCGAAATACAGCAGGCAGTGAATTTGAGTGGATATAATGGATCAAACTA
Source organism: Thermoplasmatota archaeon (assembly GCA_023489425.1). Next base: position 4,472 of record JAMDCG010000080.1, on the reverse strand, counting down.
TGAAAGTACCTTTGTTTCAGATGTTAAATCTTCATATGCAGAATTTGCGGGAAATGGTAAGGAGACAGTATTTCATGCCATAGTAGAGGACGCAAGAAACTCATCCTTCAGCACATTACCAATTACAACTTACATACTGCAGGATGTTAATTTTCTAAGTTTTGATAATTCAACTTCATTGAGCAGAGCCACTGCAAATTATATTTCCAATTCAAGCGGGTTCAATATTTCATGGAATCTGGTATACTCAGCAATAAATTACAGTAACCCGGGAAACGGATATGTTACCAGTTTTGCATTACTCAGTGCTCCTGGTTCTCTGATCAACCAGACAGTGAGCCCAAATCATAAAATTTTCATTGTATCAATTGAATTTACCGCACCTTCAGGGTTCGAATATAAGAATGGTTCATCACCTGCTCAGGAATTCTATCCCAGATTGAATTCGTACACAGATCAGGTTTTTGGAAACAATGCAATAGTGACAGGTAACGGGGCTATTGCTTATCAGACTTCACAGGTAACAGCCAAATCAGGATTTGCCTTTGGTCTTATTTTCATATTCCTGCTGATTGCAGTCTTCATAACCCTGGTTTCATACTGGGCCTCTATTCTTGGGTTAATATTTGTAGGTATTTCATTATTACTGGGCTATGTTTCAGTTTACATCACTGGTTTTCTAATTGGTAATGTAAGTTTCATTGTAAATTACACATTGACCGCAGTTATACTTGGAGTTTCAACAGATTACCTTGTATTTCTAATAGCAAGATACAGGCAGGAATTGAGATCGGGGAAGAGCTATGAGGAATCACTTGAGATCGCTATTAACAGGGCTGGAAAGGCAGTAATTATAAGTGGAATAACAGTAGCCGTTACACTACTGACCTTTTCCCTTGTCCCATCATTCTTTGACTGGGGGATTGTTCTCTTCCAGGCAATAATTTTCACAGTAATTCTTCAGACAACATTGCTGCCAGTAGCAATGAAGCTTCTATCAAAGAGGCTTATAATGAAGATAGGTTCTAAACCACAGGGAGAAAACCATCACAGAAAATCTATATTCTACAAGACCACTTCCTTCTCATCGAGCAAGAAGTTTGCGGTGGCTGCAGTCATTATAATTCTGGGAGCCGCAGGAGGATACTTCTTCTTTACAGCTCCTACTACCTACAATTTTAACACTGGACTTCCCCAGTCACTCAGTTCTGTTCATGGATTGAATGAGATTGAAGACAACTTTGGAGATGGAGTCATATTCCCAACGTACATTGTTTACAAGAGTAATTTCAACGGTGAAAATCTTACTCACAGCCAGATTGGCATTCTGGAGAACACAGCTAAAAGAATTTTGTCGTATACTGGAGTGTCCTCGGTAGAAGGCCCTTATGTAAGTGGAATGAAGATTACAAATTTTTCATCTCCCAGTGCATTTACAATCGATAATGGAAGATACTACCTCTTCATAGTCTCCTTAAGCAGCTCCCCATATTCAAAGGAATCCATATCTACTGTAAGTTCTATGAGGGCTAACGATTCTTTCATTGTGGGTGGAATCACTTCCTCAGTAATTGATCAGCAGGCTTCCAATATAAGAACATATAGCGAACTTGAGATATTCATAATCATTGCGATTTTCCTCATTCTACTGGCATCTTTCAGGAAATTGAGATATCCAGTAATCTCAATAACTGGAACATTCTTCAGTATATCCTGGAGTACATTCATTCTATACCTTTTATCAAACTACGTGCTTCATATCCAGCTGATATATCTGATTCCAATAATCCTGTTCATAATTCTCTTCAGCCTTGGTAACGACTACACTGTTTTCATTACTTCAAGGATCATAGAAGAGGTGCAGAAAGAAGATTTTGAGGAGGGCTTGAGGAAAGGGATGGTAGGAAGTGCAAAGACTGTTACTTCACTGGGATTGATACTTGCTATTTCTCTTGGCTCACTGGCTTTTATTCCAGTTGCATTCCTGGAGGAGCTTGGACTTGCATTTGTTATCTCACTCATAATAGATACATTCGTAATAAGAACGTTTTACTTTCCTTCAATGCTATCCATCTTTCATGGAAATAGAGAAAAACAGTAAAAATATATTAGTCATATCACAATTATTTTTAAGTGATATTCAAAAATAACTTTCTTACTATACATTATTCAATGGATACGGACCAGGGGCTAAAAAGAAGTAATAATGAAGACAGTGCAGATATGCAAACCATAGAATATAGAAATGAGAATGTATTTCTTATTGCTGCACTGGCAGATGGGGTTGGTGGAATGCCGGATGGGGAAATTGCCAGCAGGGAGTCGGTAAGTGTCTTCATTCAAACGATCACAGAGGAAATAAGGTCTGGTGCGTTTAGTTCTGGAAGTATAAGTTCCATAAGAAAAGGCATGATTCAGGCGAACAGTTCTGTACTTTCAGTGAACCGAAAAAAGAAGAGTTCAGAGTATATGGCCAGCACTCTTACAACTTTTGTTATTCACGATAAGACTCTTTCTTTTGCAAATTCTGGGGATAGCGAACTAATGCTTTATGATGGAAAATTGAGGGTGCTGAGTGAAGTTCACAGGGAGATTTTCACGGGCTATCTCACATCTTGTATCGGTGTTGACAGAACTCCCGAAATATTTACCGGTTCTATTGACCTTCATGATAGGGACATGATACTCCTAAGTTCAGATGGGCTGACCGATATGGTATCAGAACAAAATATTTCTGCTGTCTTAAGCAATTCAGAGAAGGCAACTGATGAACTTATCACAGAACTGAAAGAAGCGGCATTTTCCAATGGAGGTATAGATAATATTACGATGATCCTATGCAGGGTAGAGGAGAATAAGACCAAAAAGAATTAGACAGTCTTAGAAAGATATTCCTGTAAACACGAATGTTACGTAAAATGAAATTTAATAGTCCAATCAGCATTACCGTATTATGGTTGTTAACATCCAGCGGCAAATAGAAAGTGTAGATGCTTTACGATTAACGTCTGCTAGAAATATGTTGAACCAATTTTGCAGTTATATTTCAGAGAATAACCCGAAATACAACTGGGTTGGAGTTTACGTATTGAAAAAAAACAAGCTGATACTTGAAAGCTATGTCGGAAAACCAACCATTCACGAAGAAATCACCATAGGAGAGGGATTATGCAGTCAGGCCATTGTCCAGAACGACGTGGTAAATGAACCTGATGTGACTTCCAATTCGAAGTACCTTGCCTGTTCACTTGAAACCAGGTCTGAACTTGTAGTCCCGGTAAGGTCCAATGGTGTTCCAGTTGGAGAAATCGACATTGATTCGGATACACCAAAGGCCTTTACTGAAGAGGATGAGAAATTCATATCAAAACTTGCTGAGTTGATATCTGAGCAGGTAAAAGTTCTGTCAGACTGAAATGGCTTCAAAACTAAATAAAGAACAGTACAGATCGTTATTTGAACTTTCTATTGTACAGTTTTTAAGATTGACTGGAATATTTTTTGTCATTCCGTTGATAGGCGTATACGCATCTAAATTTACACATAATGGTATACTGATCGGGCTTGCTCTTGCATCTTACGAAATATCCATGGCAGTAATGCAGATTCCAAGTGGATATATATCAAGGATTATTGGAAGGAAGAATTACATATATTTAGGACTATCCCTGTTTATTGCAGGAAATATACTGAGTTATTTGGGAAGCAATATATGGATCCTTATCACTGGTAGATTTATAGCTGGACTGGGAGCAATCAGTACTCCTATTACATCTCTCGCCATAGACATAGTCCCTGAAGACAGAAGAAATACCGCAATGGCCGTAACCGGTATAGGAATAGGATTTGCTTTCATGGGTGGGATAGGTTTTTCACCACTTATCGCAACATATATAGGAATCAGGAATTTCTTCCTCATATCGGCAGTACTGGGAATACTGGCTATCTTTATCATAAACAGGATAAGAGAGGTGAAACGCCAGGTAAACGCTGGAAATGTAGGTAAAATTAGGAATGAACACAGAGATCATCTAATATATGCTGGCGCTTTTATGCTTTCATCAATAACTTTCATGATATTTTTAGCTGTTCAGATCAATGTTGTTCCTTCATATGGTTTATTTCATTATGGTCTTACACTGTTTTTAAGCATACTGATCTCAGGCATAATAGCTATTTCAATTTCAGAGGGTGTTTATAGAAGGAGAAAATTCAATGTGATTGCCCTATCCTCAGTTCTTATTTTTGCCGGTATTTTTACTGTTTATTTAGGACTCATTTTCAAGCTGAATTACCTTGCATATGTGCTTGCATTGATACCTTTTTTCACTGGTTTCTCCATATATGAAATAGCTATTATGCCTGAAATCAGTATGCTTAAAAACAGTGTAAGACCATAATGAAATAAACCATATGAAGGAACAACATTGATCTGAACAGCTAAAAATATCATGAAAGTTATTGAAGAAAGC
>JAMDCG010000041.1 GCA_023489425.1 Thermoplasmatota archaeon | reverse complement strand
AATAACCATCCTAACGGAAATGCCCCTCTAAATGCAATGGAACTTGGAAACATGCTTGGAATAAATAAAATGAGTAGACTTTTGTGAGTCTATAAAGAGTCTTCTGAAGTAGTATGGATTTACTTCTCTAGTAAATTCATATTTTTTTTAAAAATTAAAATAAGAATCAAACATAATGAATCATGCCAGATTCAAGGAAACCTCAAATGGGTGACACAATTAAATTTAGCTGGAGGGGAAGGGAAATGACCGGAACCCTTATATCAATGGATAATGATTTTTTCAATATTAAACTGGAAAATGGTTATAATATTTCTGTTAAGATCGATTCGTTTACTGTTTTAAAAAAAGGCAAGATTCAGGCGTTAAGTAAAGGAGAAGAGGCGAGAGAGTCTGGAACAGGTAAACCTATTTCACTTATCACTACGGGAGGAACCATAGTGAGCAGGGTGGATTATAAAACAGGTGCGGTTTTTCCATCTCTTGACATAGGAGAACTAACATCCAAATTCAGGTATATGGAAAACAAATACAGGCTGAAGAGGGTGGATTTCTCAAATATTCTAAGTGAGAACATGGAACCAGATCAGTGGATAAGCCTTGCCAAAAGAGCAAGCAGTGAATTAAATAATTCAGAGGGCGTTGTAATATCACACGGAACTGATACAATGTCATACACAGCATCAGCACTTGCATTCATGTTTGAAGAACAGACCGGACCCATAGTACTGGTAGGATCACAGAGAAGCTCCGATAGGCCAAGCAGCGATTCATACCTGAACCTTGAGGCTGCAGTTGATTTTGCAACCACAGATTTCGGAGAGGTTGGAATTTCAATGCACCACAACACATCAGACGAAAGGATAGACCTGATAAGGGGAACCAGATCAAGAAAAATGCATTCAACGAGGAGGGATGCATTCAAGGCAATAGGTGAACAACCCATAGGGTCATTCCAGGAAGGTCTGGTCAATCTGAATGGATCATACAGGCGGAAAAAAAATGAAAATAAATTAAAAACGAATCTAGAAAAGAGGGTATCCATAATTTACATGTATCCAGGTTTAACGGATGAAGAACTTGCAAAATCAATGGATGGTAAGAAAGGAATAATTCTCATGGGAACCGGACTTGGACACATTGCAACAAAATTTTTAGAGTCCATCAGTGAAAGGGTGAAAGATGGAATGAAGGCTGTAATAACAACTCAATGCATCTTTGGAACAACGAATCTTGACATATATTCAACAGGAAGGGAAATGAAAAAGGCAGGCATAATATCAGTGGGAAACATACTACCAGAAACTGCCTATGTCAAGATGATGCATGTTCTGGGTAATTATGAGGAAGAAGAATTTGAAACCATGATGAGAAAAAATATGCGCGGTGAACTGATCGAAAGGGAGGAATTGGGGGTGTTTCTCTGATGGTATTACCGGATAATACAATGATAGGTCTCGAAGTGCATATGCAGATCGACGTGGGAAAGCTTTTCTGCAAGTGTAATACAGAGGGTCAGCTTTTAGAAGAATCATTTATTAGAAGGCTTCACTCATCATCCGGCGAAATAGGGTCCAAAGATATATCAACATATTATGAAGAGGCACGTGACAGGCTATTCAAGTACATTGTTTCAGAAAATTCCTGTCTAGTCGAAGCAGATGAGGAACCTCCATTAGAGATAAATCGAAAGGCTCTGAAAGCAGCACTTGCAATGTCCATGGCATTCAGTTCCTCCATAATGGACAGAGTTTCCGTAATGAGGAAGGTGGTTATTGATGGATCAAACACCAGTGGCTTTCAGAGAACTTCACTTATTGGAATCGGAGGAGAAATCAAATCCGGAAAGGCAAAAGCCGGAATAACAGCCATATGTCTGGAAGAAGACTCATGCAGAAAGGTAGAGGAAAAAGCCAATATGGTTGTATATTCTCTGGACAGACTGGGGTTACCACTTATAGAGATTTCAACCTCTCCAGACATGAAAAGCGCAGAAGATGCAATGTCCATAGCAAGGGAAATAGGAAACAGGATGCTTGTTATGGGCCTTTTACGAAAAGGGGCAGACGCTATAAGGCAGGATGTAAATTTCTCCATGGGATATGGAAGAGTAGAGATAAAGGGAGTTTCAAAACTATCCGCTTTCAGGGAAATTCTTGAAAATGAAGCAGATAGACAGAAGTGGCTGGCAGAAGCAGTAAAAAGGGTAAAAGCAAATGGTGGATTCGAAAAACTGGAATTCAGTGATGTTACACCTCTTCTTACGGATACAGACTCAAAAATAATATGGAAAGGACTGAATGACGGAAAAAAAATATATGCAACAAAACTCGCAAACTTCAGGGGAGTGATGAAAACAGATCATTTCAGATTTGGTCGTGAGATTGCTGATGCACTGAAACCGATAAACATAAAGGGTGTAATTCACTATGAGGAGCTACCAGCCTATGGACTTACAATCAATGAGAGGGAAACCATAACAGAATATTTCAGTTTGAAAGATAATGATTCTTTCCTCTTACTGATCATAGAGCCAGATAAAGTCCAGGATGCATCTACTGTAATAAAAGAAAGAATTGAAAAATTACTGTCACTGGATTTCTCAGAAACAAGAGCAGCACTGGAAGACAATACCACGAGGTATATGAGGCCACTATCTGGGAGCAGCAGGATGTATCCTGAGACAGATATTCCGGTGATTAAAATAGATGGGCAAATATTGGAAGAAGCTTCTGAGGAAATTCCAGAAGGGCTGGAATCTTTCACAAGTAGTATTAGCAGGAAGTACGGAATATCAATTCAGGATGCCGAAACAATTATATCCGACGGAAAGCTTGAAAAATTTACACTCCTGGCTAATGAAAAAAATGGAAAGGTATTATCCAGAATAATAAACCAGACCATACCAGAGATGAATAAAAAATACGGGAAAGAGGTAAGCTGGGATCAAATACGGATTGTAATTGAATACTGCATCAAGAACTCACTGGGAAGATATTCGATGGAAAGGGCAATTGATATGCTGTATTCAGGTAACTCAGTCAACGAAATACTAAATCTCAATTTGCTAAAACCAGTTTCTGAGGAATCCATAATGAATCTTATAAAAAAATGTGACATAGATGTAAACTCAAACATGGCTGACATAATGAGAAAGCTCAATTCAATGAATGAAGGCGTAATTGATCCATCAATTGTTGCCAGATTAATAAACACGGTAAGAAATAAGGATTCAAATTAAACAACACTTAAATATTTTCCTAAAATATGGAACTATGTTACTGTATGGATACATACCTGCGCTCATTACAATCATTTTACTGGCACTGGCTATGTACCTTGTCTTCACAATTCTCCCAACCCTGGAAAAGGGAAGGGCAAAGGGTCCCGCGGCAAAGATTTCATTCAAACCTTCGGACATAATATCCAATCTTTCAAAGGAATCCTCTCCCGTGAAGGGCTCTGTATATACAAAGCCTTATGAGTCTGGAGAAGTTGCAAGAGGTTCATATCGTTCATTTGTAAGGGTACAGTATTACGTAATAGTGCTTCTTTTCATACTTTTTGATGTTGATATGGCATTGCTTCTTCCATGGGCATACGATTTTAAGAGTCTTGGTGTATATGCATTCATTGAGACAATAATTTTTATTTCAATGCCTATGAGTGTGGTTTTTTATGCGTTCAGAAAGGGGTATATGAGGTGGATTAAATGAAAACTGGTGATACAGGCTTTGTAACTACAACACTGGATAAGGCTATGGAATGGGCAAGGAGTAATTCCATATGGCCACTAACCTTTGGACTCGCATGCTGTGCAATTGAGATGATGGCGGTACAGGCATCAAGGCTTGATGTCTCAAGATTCGGTAGTGAAGTATTCAGAAACTCTCCCAGGCAGTCCGATTTAATGATCGTTTCAGGTACAGTAACCAAGAAAATGGCACCAAGGCTCAGAAGATTATATGATGAAATGCCGTACCCGAAATACGTTATCGCAATGGGAGTATGTGTGATTCAGGGTGGACCTTATAACCAGGGTTATTCGGTAGTTCTTGGTGTTGACAGGGTTGTACCTGTGGATGTGTACGTTCCAGGATGCCCTCCAACACCAGAAGCACTGACAAATGGAATAATACTTTTACAGAAAAAAATAAGAAATGAAGCAGAGAGGTGAACCTGATGGCCTATGAAGTTAAGGAAGAAAAAAGCAAGGATGGCAGAAAGGTTCTGAGGATACCTAAAGAAGACCTGCTGGACCTTATGAAAGATATGAAGAACGGAGGATTCGATTCACTCAGTCTCATAAGCACTGTTGATTTTAGGGACAGGGTTGAAGTTGTGTATCATCTCACCAATTCAAAAACAGAGGAAATGCTTGTTATAAAATCAGAAACTAGAGATTCTAGAATGCCAAGTGTTACATCACTTTTCGAAAGCGCAAACTGGGATGAAAGAGAGCAGTATGATATGATGGGGATAATATTCGAGGGTCACCCTAATCTCAAAAGAATACTGCTGCCAGAGGGATGGGTTGGGTACCCATTAAGAAAGGACTACGATCTGAGTAAGATACAGTATGTAAACATGGATGATGAAGGAAACGATCAGGTAAGCTTTGATCCGGGAGATGGGTGGTAACAATGATGGAGAAAGACGGACTGAAAGAGAAATATATTGAGCTTAATATGGGTCCGCAACACCCATCAACTCACGGAGTGCTCAGATTAAAATTATTGCTGGATGGAGAAACAGTGAAGAAGGTAGAACCTGTTATAGGATATCTTCACAGAAACGCTGAAAAAATATGTGAGCTTGATTTCTACTGTGATGCTCTAATATATTTCGACAGGATGGATTATGTAGCAGCAATGAACATGGAAGTGGGTTATCTTGAGGCTGCAGAAAAGCTCCTTAATATAGAACCTCCAGAAAGAGTGGTATGGATAAGAACAGTCATGGCT
>JAMDCG010000067.1 GCA_023489425.1 Thermoplasmatota archaeon | reverse complement strand
TTAACGAATGGGGACTGCTTTATGTCAAACAGTCTAAGTATATCGGGATTTCCAGTTTTTATAAAATCAAGAATATATGTGTTTTCAAGAGAATATGCCATATGATTCGGCACTATGTCTATCAGTATTTTCATATGGTTCTCCCTGGCCTGATCAACCATCTTTCTCAGTCCTTCCTCGCCTCCCAGTTCATCGTTGACAAATCTGAAATCAACAATATCATAGCAGTGTGTGCTACCTGCTCTTGCCTTGAGAATTGGGGAAAGATATATATGAGTCACTCCTAACTTTTTTAAATATGGTATGATAGTGATAACGTCATAAAATGTAAATTGGCCGTTGAGTTGCAACCTGTATGCTAATTTAGGATACTTTTCATTCATGTATTTTGAACGCAGGATCAAATAAAACAGTTTGTCACAACTTACTTATATGATGAAAAAGCCCGCATATAAAATAGGATTTTTAGATTCAATTCTGCTGGTTCCTTAACAATTCTATTGTCAATTCACCCTCTTTCTCTTCAAATTTTGTTATATCCATTGCATTCTGTGCAGCCAGGGATGAGAATATGTTTCTGTCATAGGGAAACTTTTCTTTCGTGAGAAGCATTCTCCCTTCCTGTCCAGGCTCGAGCTCGATTTTCATGGCCTTAAATGCACTCTTGAGATATGTTAGTGGATCACCACCGCAACTTATGTATCTATAATCCTCCTCAATCATTTCTACCACCTAAATTGTACATGACATGTATATCTTCAAACTGAAAGAACATTTCTAAGTTATACTTACAACATCGCCCTTTTTCCGGATGAAGACAATTTCTTTTTATCTTTTGTAGTATCATGGTGACGTGCAAGAAGCAATAGTTGTTGACGAACTTGTGAAATCTTATGATGGCAAGAAACTCGCTGTTGACCATCTTTCTTTTAATGTCGGGAAAGGAGAAGTGTACGGCCTGCTTGGAAGAAACGGTGCTGGAAAGAGTACAACGATAAAGATTCTGACTACACTTATAGGATATGATTCAGGATTGGCAGAGGTTCTTGGCCTTGATGTTTCAAAAAATGGTACTGAAATCAGGAGGAGGATAGGAGTGGTGCAACAGGAAGAAGCCTTTGATTTCACGACTGTTGAGAATAACTTCAAACTGTACGGTATGATGTGGGAATTGCCAAGGGAAGAGACAAAATCAAGGAAAGAAATGCTGATGGATCTTTTTGATCTGAATGAACTTAGAAAGAAGAGGATGTATGACCTGAGTGGCGGTCAGAAGAAGAGGGTCCAGGTAGCAAGGGAATTCATGCATGACATGGACGTATTCTTCCTTGATGAGCCAACTGTAGGCCTTGATCCCATAATGAGAAGGACAATACTGGATTATGTAAAATCCCAGGCGAAAAAGGGGATGACTGTACTATTCACAACACAGAATCTTGAAGAAGCGGACTATATCTGTGACAGGATAGGGATAGTTAATAACGGAAAGAAGGTGGCAGAGGGTACATCATCAGATCTCAAGACAAAATATGGAGCATTGAGAACGCTGAAAATTGGTTATACCTCTGAGATATCAGTAAAGAAGGAAGACCTCATCTCTGGAATTCAGGGTGGAAACATTACGGAAGTAGACATTACCAACAATGAGATCTTAGTGGTATCTGATAAGATAGAAACCATAGTAGGAAAATTACTTCAAAACTTATCTGAAATGGGCATAAAATCTGATAAGATCATGATCGATAATCCAACTCTGGATGATGTGTTCATGAAGGTGGTTGAAAAATGAAGATACCTGCTTTCCTTCGTCTTACCATAAGAAACATAATCGTGAATATTGATATTGGAACCCTGATATTCATGTTAGGCCTACCAACGCTCTATCTCTTTGTGATGGGGTTCATGTTCCAGGGCATTGTGACTACTGGCGTTCCACTTCAATCAGGAGGATCAGTTTCATATACAACTTTCCTCGCTCCTGGAATCATAGCACTGGAGTCCTTCACTGCAGGAAACATCGGAGGAAGCATGCTGTGGTCAGACAGGAGATGGGGGATGTTTGAGAGGATTATGGTTGGACCATTCAGGAGAATTGATTATCTTCTTGGGATAATAACAGTTTCAATAATTTTTGCGCTTGTGGGCTCCCTGATCATGCTTGGTTTTTCACTTCTCATCCCGATCTCAGTAATTGTAACTCCAGAAAGTATACTGCTGTCAGTGTTTGCAATTGTAGTTGGAACGATGTTGTTTTCATCTCTATTCCTCATAATATCGGGATTGTCCAAGTCAATGCAGGCATACAACACGATCACAATAGTCCTGTTCTTCATGCTGGACTTTGCAAGCACCGCTTTCTATCCAATCACATCCACAACACCCCTTTGGCTGAGAACACTTTCAGGATCAAACCCACTGAGTTTCATTGCAAATATATTGAGAGATTCTCTTATTTCTACAGTTACCTCAGGAACATTCTTTTATGCCGGTGTGCTGCTGATAGTAATGCTGATATTTCTGGGTATTTCCCTCAGGATATACAAAAGTATCAGATCTGGTATTTAATCAACAGTTTTATTCCAACCTCTTACAAACTATAATTTTTAAATCTTGATTCCAGCTTTATGACCTTTCCAAAATCTAAACTGTAAGGAAAAAATCCTAGAACAATAATTATTATTTAACATGTTCAATAATGGACTGGAGGGGAATTGAACCCCTGGCCTCTTCCATGCCAAGGAAGCGATCTACCTCTGATCTACCAGCCCTATAATCCCGATAATACTTCTTTGGTATAATATTTTAGTGTTATTTAGCGTTTTATATTTGGAGTCAACCATAATCTTTAATTAATTAATTATATTAGATGTTTTAAATGCCTTTATTTTCTCCTACTAAAAAAAAGGAAAAGAAACCTGTTAGAAATGTACCAACCAAGAGAGAAGAAAGAATTTCTGAAGTTCCAGCGGTAGGAAAATACGAAATCCTTGACGAATACAATATCATACCACAGACCGTGACAGTTGAGATTTCATGGAACCCAACAAGCATGGAATCCATATATATTGCTAATGAGCCTGTTCTGTCTTCAGATGAGGAAATCCTGCTCAAGAAGATATCAAAGAACATGGAACAGATAGTTAAAAGTTCGAAAAATCTACCCGAGGATCTATCCCAGCTAACGATTGAGAAAGTCATAGACTCATACCTGAAGGGTAGAAAGTATAAACTTAACAGAAGAACAGTGGACAAGATCAAGTATTTCATTAAGAGAAACTATGAGGGATATGGACCTCTTGAACCTGTTGTAAGGGATCCTTTGGTTGAGGATGTCTCCTGTAATGGAGTCGGTATTCCTGTATATGTGGAGCATAAAATACATGGCTCCCTGAAGACGAACATAGTTTTCGATAATGAAAAAGACCTTGATTCATATGTTGTCCGACTGGCACAGATGTGCGGGAAAGAAGTTTCCATGAATGAACCTATCATAGATGGTACTTTTCCTCAAGGACACAGGATTCAGTTGACTTTCGGCAATGAGATTTCTACGAAGGGTTCTGCGTTTACATTCAGGTTATTCAGGGAATCACCATTCACCCCTGTGGAACTGATAAAGTATGGTGCGGCAACCTCTGAACTTGTTACATATCTCTGGTTTGCTGTTGAAAATCTGAAATCTGCCATCATTGCCGGTGTTCCAGGAGTTGGGAAGACAAGCACCATAAATGCAATTCTCATGTTCATACCATCAAATACAAAGGTTTTCTCCATAGAGGAAACTAGGGAAATCAACATAATGCATCAGAACTGGGTGGCAACTTCAACAAGGGAAAGTATCTATTCCACTGCCAATGGTGATTCAAAGAATCCTCCCATAGGCATGTTTGAACTTGTAAAGATGGCAATGAGGCAGAGGCCCACATATATCGTGCTTGGGGAAATAAGGGGAAGAGAGTCTTATTCCCTATTTCAGGCCATTTCAACGGGGCACACTGCATATTCAACCATTCACGCAGACTCCATGGAGACCCTTGTAAACAGGCTGGAATCAAATCCGCTAAATATTCCAAGAGTACTTATCGGTGCACTTAACATTGTGATATTCAATAAATTCGTAAGGGTCGGAAGCAGGAATATGAGAAAGTTGATGGAGATTGACGAAATTGTGGGAACAGATCAGGATTCTGGAGAGATAATGTATAATAAGGTATTTTCCTATGATTTCAACCAGAATGAACAGGTATTTTCAGGATTCAGCAAGATCCTGAACGAGATACGGGATACTAAACAGTGGACCCAGGAAGAAATGAACTTTGAGTTTGAGAGACGCAGGGCTCTGCTGGATGGAATGGTCAAAAATAACATAACGGATTATACGAATATTACAAGGATAATCAATATATATTATAAAGATCCTGAAACAGCAATGAAGATGGCGAGTGGTATATGATGCATAAAAGCCAGGACATACAGATCAAGAAGGAAAACAAGGGTAACGGCTTCCTGTCAAACCTGAACAAGAAGTTGAATCCTAAACCCGTAAAAGTGGTCATTCCAGCACCTACCATATTTGATGTCTTCTCTGTCAGGGTGTTCGGCCATCTCGTAGAAAGATATGTTCAGACAGAAAAGATGGATGAGAGCCTTAGGAAGGCTAAAATGCCTATAGACGCAATAGAGTATTATTCCAGAGGAATAATGATAGCAGTCATATTCATGGTTGTGAGCTTTGTAGTGGTGAATATATTTTCACTGCAATTTCCTTCTTATACCTATCTATCCTTTGCATTCTGGTTCCTTGCAGTGATAGTATATTTTGCGGTCATGGCAGGATATCCGAATTCAATTGCGGGCACGCGTAGAAAAAAGATCGATGCGGTACTGCCGCTGGCCATGGGTTATATCGCAACTATGGCCTCTGCAGATATGCCTGTTGAGAACATAATGTATGAACTTTCTAACAGTACGGAGTATGGTGAACTGGCAAGGGAGGCAAAGAGTATAGCAGTATCCACAAGACTGTTTGGGGAGGATATAATAAATGCAGTTAAAGACGGTGCAGCAAATTCTCCCTCCCAGAGGCTCTCCGAATTTTTCCAGGGGATAATAACCACCCTCACATCAGGCGGTGACCTGAAGAGCTATTTCAAGGATAAGGCTGTACAGTACCAGACTGAGCTAAGCACACTTATCAAAAGGAACACAGAATCTCTTTCAGTTCTTGCTGAGAGTTATATAATTGTAGGAATAATGTTTCCGCTCATACTGATGGTCATCATAGGTACTGTAACTTCCGTCATACCGGGAGAAGGGGCGCTGACAGATACGGTGCTGTACCTGATAGTGTTCCTTATAATCCCCATTATAGCCATTATGTTTGCGCTGATCCTTAGCAGCACCATAGGTGAGGTGGACGTATGAAGGGCGAAATCGGAGGAATTGAGCTAAGGTATGTGGCACTTGCAGGCTCTGTCCTGACAATATTTATCCTGTTCTTCACTGGATATTTCTTCAAGATAAATGATCTGAATCCGCTGGTTCATCCACTAACATTATCTTCCATAGCAATGGTGATACTGTTCTTTCCATTTGGTCTTGCAGATTTTGCCAGAGTGAAGAGGATAGAGGAGGCAGAAAGAAGGCTGCCCGATTTCCTCAGGGATTTAGCCGGACATACAAATTTTGGAACTCCAATGTCAGAAGCCATACTCAGATCGGCTGAAAATAAGTATGGTCCGTTATCCATTGAGATTGAACATCTGGCTGGAATGGTCAAGCTTGGAATACCGGTAGAAACTGCCCTGAATGACTTTGGAAAGAGACTGAAATCACCATCAATAATAAGGGTTGGAAAGATCATAAAGAAGGCCAGTGAATCAGGCAGCAATACGTCTGATGTCATATCCCTCGTATCAAGTTTCACGACCCAGACCTATTTAATGAGGGAGAGCAGATTTGCAGATATGAGAAGTTATTCAACCACCCTTGCAACTTCATTCGGTGTCTTCCTTTTCGTTATAGTAATGCTGGATACATTTTTCTTCCCACAGATTGCAGGTGGAGGCCTGAGCGGCGGTGGTGTGCTGAATCTTGCTTCGTCTTCCTATGGATTGATAGAAAAGCTATTCTCAGCTGGTGTCATAGTTCAAAGTGCTGCAAGTGGTCTCATATCTGGAGTTTTCAGGGATGGCAGGCTAACATCTGGAGCCATGATGTCAGGCGTGCTTGTTCTGATAAGTATAATGGTTCTTGCTGTAATAGGGGTGCTCTAAATGGCGTTATTTTCCAAAACAAAGAAGAAGAAGACTAAGAAGAGGAAATTCCTCAGCAGGCAGGTTATAACTCCTGTCAGGACTGTGAAGAGGACTAACGAGGATAAGTTCTTTCAGGAATTGATACCTGGTACTGTATTCTCAAGGGTATATTTTGACAGAGGTGCTACCATTTTCAGGTACGAGGTCAATGAACCTGAGGTGAGGGAAAGGGTCGCCAAATTGTATGCTAAATACAGGAATGAATTCATCGCATCCATCACTGATCCGGAAATGTATAACATAAGTGTGCTGACGAAGGAGGATGCAGTGGAACAGTTCACAAAAGCCCTGAGAATGACAAATTCATTCACGCCTGATGAAATGGACAGCCTGACATACTATGTAGAGAGGGACATAAAGGGATTCGGAAAGATAGACCCGATTATGAGGGATGCCAATATAGAGGATATTTCATGCGATGCTCCTGGTGTTCCTGTGTTCGTTTATCATAAGGCCTTCGGTTTCATTCCGACCAATATAATATATGAAGATGTTGATGAACTTGAAACCTTCGTTAAGAAGATGCTTCAGGATGTTGGAAGGCACATATCCATATCAAACCCCATTGTAGATGCAACACTGGAGGATGGCTCCAGGATTTCTGCCTCAATTGGAAAATACATAACAAACAAGGGATCTTCCTTTACCATAAGAAAATTCAAGGAAGAACCGCTGACACCACTTGATCTAATCCAGAGATCACTATGTAACACCAGGGTGTTTGCCTATTTCTGGCTTCTTACTGAATATGGCGGGAACGTTATGGTAGTGGGTGGGACTGCAACAGGTAAAACAACCCTCATGAACGCAATACTACTCTTCATACCAGCGCAGAAGAAGATAGTTTCCATAGAAGATACCAGGGAAATCAATCTAGTCCACGAAAACTGGGTTCCTATGGTAACGAGGACAGGATATGGCAAGCTTGATCCTGAAACGGGAAAGAGGGCAGGAGAGATAGATATGTTTGATCTGCTCACTGTGACCATGAGACAGAGACCCAGCTATGTGATTGTTGGAGAAGTTAGAGGTGCTGAAGCATTCACACTATTTCAGGCAATGTCCATTGGAAGGTATGTCTATGGAACTTTCCATGCCGACGATATTAGCACATTCATTCACAGGATGGAGTCAAAACCGATAAACATTCCAAGAAATCTGCTTCTAACACTTGATGTTGCAGTAATACTTCAGAATGTAACTGATGACAGGGGATCAAGGAGAAGAATAAGAACAATATCTGAAATAGCTGGCCAGGACAGTATTTCAAAGGACATACTTATCAATAACGCATTCATACTAAACGAACAGTCCGATACCCAGAACTACTCCGGCTTCAGTTATGCCATAAAGAAGATAGCTGAAAAAGAGGGAAAGTTTGAGGACGAACTTGAAAAAGAGATCGATCTGAGGGCAAGGATACTGGACAAGATGATAGAGAAGGGAATTTCAAATTACAAGGACTTCTACTATATGGTAAACCAGTTCTACAAGGACAGGAGAAGGGTTTTCCAGTCTCTTGATATGACAGAAGAAATTCAGGTTTGAGTGGCATCCTGTGGCAATAATCTCCCTGCCACTATTGGCAGGTAGATTGTCTGCAAGAGGATTGATATCAGTACAATGAAAGTAACATCAATTTCAAGAACAAGTCCCCATTTTAGCAATAGAGCATTACCGGAGAGCAGTCCTATTGAGTATGGAACGGCTCCCTCCACCACAGAAACCACCCCACGGGGACCGGAAAGTGCTATGAAAGTTTTTGTTCTCCAGCTCTTTGCTGGACCCTTATTCTTTGATCTTCCCGGAGGTAATGATATGAAGACTGCCATTGGTCTTACAACAAATATAACTATAAGCGTCAGGATGAAACCCTGCAGCAGGTAACCGGTAATATCTCCTATTGTTATGAGACTCCCAACTAGAATGAAAATTATACCCTGGGCAAGAAATGAGAGATTTTCCTGGAAGTTTGATTCCCTTGACCAGAATATGCTCTTGTCTGTAAATGTCCCGACAATGGCACCTGTTGCAATGATTGCTGGGAAGGGAGTGATTCCTATGCCATAGAGAACAGTGAGTTCAAAAAGAACCACACCAAGAAGCAGGCCAACGATGAGATTCTCAAAATTCAGGTATTTGTTGAGATATATAATCCCGAAACCCATGATAACCCCAAATACCGATGGAACTGCTATCTGGATCACCAGGAACAATGGAATGCCTCCTATCAATCCCACAGCACCGGTAACGCTGTTGAAAAGCGTTGAGTAGGATGAGCCTGAGTAGATGAATGATATTGCAAGTGTGACAAGAATAATAGCCAGTGGATCGTTGAAAAGGCTCTCCCCTATAAGAGTTCCAGAGTAATCATCCTTTATCTTGATTTTCCTGAACAGTGGGATCAGTGTTGAAGGATCTGTTGGAGATATTATTGCTCCAAACAGGAATCCAATCAGGAACGGGGCGCCTGTAAGCAGGGAAAAGAATATGCCTGCAACTACCGAGGTAACAACCATACCAACCGTATTCAGGGATATGATGTTAAGCAGGAACTTCCTTATTACCCTGAAATTTATGTTGTGGCTCTCGTAATACAGGATGATCACCAATCCAAGTATGCCAACACCAAATCCCGCGAAATCCTGAATCATATACTCTGCAAAGCTGTGGTTAATGACTCCAAGACCGGGTCCAAAAAGTAGTCCCAGTGAGATCAATATTGGAATTTCTACCAGGGATACCTTCCTTGCTATAGGGATAGAAAAAGATGCTATCACCAGTAAAAGGCTGAGTTGAATGAAGTCCTTACTTTCAAATGTCAGCATTTCTAATCTGTTTCCGGACCCCTTGGAAGATTTCTCTTGTGCATACTTGCCTCATACAGGGATTTAACCCGCTTCCCAACTTCGTTGTCCTGGAACCGTCCATTCCTGATGAAATAATCTACCTCCCTGTCAATTATTGAATAAGAAAAACCAAGCTCCCTCTCATCAGTCTGGTCTTTCCATAAACCTGCACTTGGAGGTTTCCGGATTATGCTTTCCGGGACACCCATCTCCGTGGATAGTTCCCTTACCTGTGTCTTTGTAAGCCCTATGATGGGTTCCACGTCGCATCCACCATCGCCGAATTTGGTAAAATAGCCCGTCACATATTCGGTCAGGTTTGTTGTTCCCACAACCATTCCGTTGTTCAAATTCGAGTAATAATAAAGCACAGTCATCCTGATTCTCGATTTCACATTTCCGAGAGATTTCATGTCCTTTATTTCTAGAAGATTGCTGAATGACTTGACTATGTTCTCTATGTATACTGTTTTTATCTCAATACCGGAAGCTTTCTCCAGGGCTATTATATCATTTAGATCATTCTGGCTTACAGACGATTCTGGAAGGAATATGGGTATTATTTTTTCCCTGGGGATGGAACGAGCAAGCAACATGAGTACTAGTGAACTGTCAATTCCACTGCTAACACCTAAAATTGCGGGTTTATCGTTCAGTGAAGATTTTAGAAAGTTAATTAATTTTTCCTTCTCAGATAGAGCCATGAAAAAGATATTAACTAACCAGTTAATTAATTATCCGTTGAATTTCTATACTACAAAAATATTTCACTTATGGGAAAGATCAGAAATTGAGTCTCTCCTCAATCCTGTCTATGGATGCCTTCATCATGTTGCTGAATAATACCGATGTTGTTACTGGACCCACTCCACCCGGCACCGGTGTCACAAAAGCTGCTTTGCCTGATATTGAGTTGAAATCAACATCTCCCACAATATTCCCCCCAACCTCAGTTGTACCAATATCTATGAGTGAAACACCCTCTGATATGTAACTCGCATCTATATAGCCCGGTTTTCCTATTGCAGATACAATTATATCACTTGATTTTGTAATTTCCTTCAGATTACGTGTTTTACTGTGACAGACAGTTACTGTAAAATCCTTATTCAGGAGTGCCATTGCAAGTGGTCTTCCTACTATTGTTGACCTGTTTATGATGCACACATCCTTATGGTGATCTTCACCCAGGCTCAGTATTATGCGTAATGCTGCATCAGCTGTCGCTGGAAGGATATACGGATATCCGATCATGTTCTTTCCCTGGGATTTTATTGATATTCCTTCAATATCCAGATATTCCGGGATTATCTGTTCTATGTAGAATGAATCCAGCCAGTATGGATAGGGTCGTTCCACTATTATTCCATCTGGATTGACCTCAGAAATTATGTTTTCCATTATTTCAAGTGGATTCCCATTTGAACCTGGTGAATTCAGGAAGAGTGGGAAAGTTTCTATTCCAAGCCTGTCAGCCTTCCGGATCTTGCTCCTTCCGTATACCTTTGTTTCTTCACTCTGCGTTGGATCTATTATGAGAAGCTTTGGTTTTCTGCCCTGTATGCTGACAAATCTCTCCACTAGCTTTTCAGTTTCCCTGTCTATGTTCCCTGAGAATGCCTTCCCATTAAAGATATCTGTTTTCATTACCATTCCTGCATCCTAATCCCATTTAATTACGCTTTTGATTTCTCCCTGTGGCTTCTTGTTGAACAGCCCCAGTTCGCCCGGGGCGAATTTATTAGTTATCATCCTGTTCAGCATGCCCCTGTGAAGTCGATTCCACTTTGAAAGATAATCCAGTGCTTTAAGGTAATGGACCTCGGCGGCATCTACAGAACCAGCTATGGTTATGTTTCTCTCAACAATAAAGTCAATGTCCTCCCCTGATAATCCTGCCTGGGGAGCTTTTCCGTTGGTTCCAAAGAGTATCAGGATACCGTTGTGGTTCATCTTTCTGAGGAACCTGAAAATTGTTGCCGGATCACCGCTGGTATCCACGATGAGGTCAAGCTTCATATCACCGGGAAACTCCGGTTCCTTTGATGTGTCCCTGAAATTAACTCCAAATGCATTGCAGAGTTCTGTTGGAATCTGGTCTATTGGATGCCTGTTGACCATGAATGTATTAAAGCCATAATCTCTTGCGAGGAATGAGTAAAGAAACGCTTCGCTACCGGTACCTATTATAAGTGCATTCTTACCATCAAATGTTGAGTAGATATTTTCATAAATGAATCTTGATCTCACTTTATCAAAAACCTCAAACGCCTTTACGACATTCTTCGTGGGTTCAGTCAGTACTGCAACTTCTCCAAGATCGACATCCTGTACCCTGACCAGATTGTAGTCGAATTCATTGAAAGAGTCTCTCATGAAACCGTGAAGTCCTGTGATTCCAGCTTCATGCTTATTTCCGTCTGAGCAGTTATCGGGCCTGCCTATCCTGCAGTTGGGGCAATCTCCTGGTCTTCTTACTATGGGAACAACCACGTCTCCCTTTTTGAATTTCTCCGATTTTGAATCTGTTACAATACATAATGATTCGTGCCCAATTACAAGAAAATCATATCCTTCAGGATTATATGCGAAGGAAAGTGCCCCATTCACCATGCCCCTATCTGTACCACAAATTCCAGTCATTAAGGGCTTGAGTGAAACGTTGCCTGGTGAATCCTTGATTTCAATCTTTTCATATTTTATTCCACCACCTGGTGCATTTGTTATATAAGCATTTACGGCCGTCATATATGATCAGTGTGTTATTTTTAAAAAACATTTGCCACTGAAATCCCCGTAAAAATTTATCCACATATCAATAAAGATAAAATTAGAAATTTCGTATAACCAGAAATTTATAATGAGGTCAATAGGTTTTCCAGTTATTGAATTTTCAATACCTTATCAGATCTGGTGACCCATCTTTTCCTTCTTTGTCATCAGATAGAACTTGTTGTATTCCGTCGTCTGGCTCTTTATGGAAATCCTTCCTGAAACGTTGATCCCGTTTTCTTCAAGAAACTTGATCTTTTCAGGATTGTTTGTCATAAGTTTCACACTCTTGATCCTGAAGTAATTTATCACGTCCACTGCGAATGTATAGTCTCTCTGATCTGCAGGCAGCCCCAGTTTAAGGTTTGCCTCAACGGTATCATATCCCTCTTCCTGGAGACTGTATGCCTTAATTTTATTCACCAGACCTATTCCCCTGCCTTCCTGCCTGAGATAGATGAGCATTCCATAGGGTTGCTCACCAAGATATACAAGAGATTTCAGGAGCTGATCTCTGCAGTCACATCTCTTTGACCCAAAAACATCACCTGTCAGGCATTCACTGTGTATTCTAACAGGAACATTTTCCTTCCCTGTTACATCTCCCTTTACAATCACCGCGTTTTCATTTGGTTCGCCATCATTAAATGTGTAAATATCAAAAAATCCTGCCAAGGTTGGTAATTTGGCTTTTGCTGCTAATGTTATCATTCTTCTTCATGTAATAATCACTTCAGCGTATTAAAAACTATATTTGAAAAATTTTAATATAATAGTTATTTTTCACTTTTCCCTGACTGAGTGTGCAAGCATCATGCCAAAATAAACTGCCACATAATGATAATCAATCTTCATCCTCATTCCGGATTCTTCAAGAATACCCTTTAGAATCAACATGTTCCAGAAACTGTCCGGTTTACCCTTATTGACTATTTCCTGGTCAATGCTCATTACAGGATCCATTGAATTGTTCATTATGGCATTTATCAGTATCTGCTCATATTTTACTGCTTCCTCTGAATAACCGTAGGGTCCCTTTTCGGAATGTGTATGTGCCTGGTCCGCACTCAATATGATACTCACCTTTTTCGGGTAGTTTCTCACAATTTGAAACAGTAGCTTCCCGAAGTCAACCAGTTTCTTCCTATGGCTTATTCTTGGCTGTCCTATCATCACAATTTTTCTCTGCCTGAAGAAATAGAGTGGGATTGAACTACCAAAATCCAGAGGAAATTCACTGAGTTCACCAGAGTATGTTGAGAATCTGACGTCAAGGCAGAACTCCGGGAATTTTTCTATTATCTCCTCTGTCAGTTTTCTCTCATTATTGCACAGAAAATCAAGTTTCTTATTGACAAGTTTTGTTTCTGCCCTGAAGTGTTCTGTGTTTATCACAGCCATGTGATCCTTTATGGTCATTCCGTGTGGAGAGATTATGACGATTACCTCAGAATCATCTTTTTCTGCTATTTCCGCAATATGGTTCCTCATCGTGACGCTTTCTTTGTCGGGAAGATCTATAAGTTCATCCCCGTGTGGTATGATATATAAATTCTCTAAACTCATGATTCACCATATGGAAGTTAAATATTTCAGTTACTGTTCCTTAATAACTAAGGCTTTACGGCGATCAGGACCATTCTGTGCTTGTCAAGTATCATTTTTTCTTTGTCGAAATCCATGCTCTTCAATTCTACATCGCTTAGGCTTTCGAGGAATTGCTTCACTTCCATTCCAGACTTACTGTTCTCTTCTATGGGATATAACCATTTAAGAAAATGTGCAGGCTCTACTAACCCCTCTGTTACTATATTTTTAAATCCTGCCTTCTGAACAAGAACTTTCCACTCTGAAATTTTCTCTGCCCTTACGTGGGATTGATCCCTTAGAATTTCTATCCTGTTATAATTTCCTCCATCATCCGTTTCAGGCTCAACAAGATCAGCTATTCCCAGTTTGCCACCTTTCTTCATTACCCTGAATGCCTCCCTGAGGAACTGTTCCTTGTTGTGGAAATGATGTGCAGCCCTCCTTGTTGTAACAACATCAAATTCTGAATCCATGAATGGTAGTTCTTCTACCACCCCAACCCTGAATGTAATATTATGGACTCCTTCCTGTTCAGATAATTTTTTCGCTTGTTCCAGCATCTGTTCCGTCCCGTCATATGCAACGACACTTTGCACCTTTTTAGCCAGTGCAATTGAGGTGAATCCAGTTCCTGCGGCAAGGTCTATGCATCTGTATGACGCCTTTAGATCGAGCAGGTTTATCAGTATTTCAAGATCTTTCCCGTTCCTATGACTTTCACTGGATGCATATTTTTCTGCGTTTTTTCCAAAAAATTCCCTATAGTCTCCCATTCAAGGGTATTATTCAGTTCTATTAACGGATTTTCACATCTAAATGAATTTTATATAGGTTCAGCTTTGAAAAAGTTCGTCTGCATTATCCTTAATAAGTATATCCAGCAATGAACTATTATTATAAAAATGGAATATGCACACAGATAAAAATAACAAAATATATTTTGCTTGGCTGAATACCACTGTAATGAAAGCATTGTTCGTGGGAGGAAGCGGTTACATAGGCAGGAACCTGATGAAGAGGATGAATCATGAGGAAACTTCATACTATTCGCGCCACAAGATAGATCAAAAAGGTTATGAGCAGTTTACCTGGATAGAGGGAGATGTGGGAGAACAGGAAAAACTGCTGTCCCTTGTGAAGGACTTTGATATTATTTATTACATGGCCAATTCCTACTCGCAGGACGAGAAGGAGGCTTTCAACGCAAATGTCCAGGGTATTAAAACAATAGCAAATGAGGTGAAAAGGATTGACAAGAATCAGAGACTTATTTACTTTTCATCTGCCAATGTGCATTATGGAACCAATGAATATTTCAGGACAAGGAGGACCGGGGAAGATAACACTACACTGGCTAAGAATCATCTTAACGTGAGACTTTCCTTCGTATTCGGAGGAGAGGGCGATAATTTTCTCAAGATCATAGATGAACTGTTTGCAAAGGGTGTCGATAAATTCCCAAAAACTGGGAGAGTATGCCCGACCCACATGGATGATCTTGCTGAAACACTGAAGAAAAGTGATAAGACCGTGGGTGCAATCTACACGAACTCAAGTTCCATGATAACTTTTCTTGATGCCATGAATATATATGGAAGAAAGATGGGCAAAGCAGAGGTGAAGGAAGCAAGTGGCTTTCTATCAAGGAACCTTGAAGAAAAACTAATTGAGGAGAAAAAGATGGACAAGATCCTTTATGACAGGTTGACAACAGATTACTACAGGGAGACTAGTTCAGTCATAAGATTCATTAAGGATGAGAAGAAATTCGAAGATTATATAAGGGATCTGCCTAAAGCATGACGTGTCCTATTGCTTCCCTATAAACAAAAACACTTAATTTTGATAGATATTTCATATTGTAATCTGAGATAAACTCGCTGAAGTTTTTATCCTTTTTCATAATAGTCAGGTAATTCAATGCATCTGCTAGGTGGGCATGAGCTGCCAGGAGATGAGAAGCTCGTATGTCTCCTGCTGACATCTTTGCCTTCATATCAAGCCATACATCATCTGCGTGATTAAGCTTCTTCCTGTGTTCGTCCGAAAGGACCGTATCGCTATCAGAAACGTTCTGGTAAAGCTTGTCTGCCATTTCCAGCAGTTCTCTAGTGGCGTCTATCCTTATTCCTGTTGATATTGCAAGTCCAAAGGATGAAAAGGCAAGTTTCATACTAGAATCGTATTGAAAATACGGTGAACTGTTCTCAATAAATTCCCCTAGAAGGTCACAGAATCTTTTATTCACATCTTCACTGTTTTCAGAACCTGAGTCCATGAACACGTATTAAGTCAAACTATTTACATTTAAGTTTGAATTTTCTCACATGGATCCTAATAAATCCATTAAATTTCCTAAAATTTATCCATATTAGATTTAATTTCTTCAATAAGTAGCTCTGGGCAGATTCGAACTGCCGTCGGCGGGTCCAGAGCCCACTATGCTTGGCCACTACACCACAGAGCTATAGACTCCCTATTTAACAACTATATTAAAATCTTTCAATAGATTCACATAAAGAGTGATAGCTGAAAAAATTGTCGTGCTTATAACAAATTAATTATAAAGACAAGATATATGGATATGTGAAGAACTGGTCTGTACATTTCTATTTCGATGATGATTTTTCATGGAAATCACTGGATAAGGCGTTTGCTGAAATATTTGCCATAATTAAGGGAGAAAAGAAGCAGATTCCTGAAGAGGAACAGCAAATCCAGGTCAAGTATGAACTCAATATGAGGGAAATAAACAACAATAAGAAGCCCATGGGATTTTATTCCGATCAGACTGACCTTTCCCTGTTATTCCCTATGGACAGGAAAGAAATGATAGTTGCAAGACTGTCACCCAATGAGAATATTCACGAAATCGGAGATCAGATTGCAAAGATCCTGAAGGCAAAGAAGATTAAATTCAAGATAGACTATGATAAGATGCTATTGATAGATGTAATAAAGAGCAGAAAGTAAAAATATTCCTTACAGTAATTTTGAATGACTAAATAATTAATTAATTTCAATGGTTTTCCTGCTGTGAAATCAGTATCTGGGAGAGTTTATTGCTCTTCTGCAAATATAGGCTCAGGATTTGATTCCTTTGGCATCTGCCACAGTGCATTCTTTTCTGATGGAAATTTGTCAATCAATGAAGAGCAGGGACCGCTGAAAATTGACTTCAAGAGTAATTTGAATGATGTTGACCTGCTGGAAAACAGTGCTCTTGCTGTGATAAGGAAGATGGCAGAGGATTTTGAAATAATCTCCCATTTATCACTGGAATTGAACTCAACTATCCCGGTAGGGATGGGGCTTGGAAGCAGTGGAGCGGCGTCTGTTTCATCCTCCGTACTCATGAATGAACTCTTCAGCCTGGACCTCCCTGTGAACGAAATAATAAGATACGCATCCTATGGAGAGAATTTCGCAACAGGAAGCTTCCATCTAGATAACGTTACTGCATCAACTATTGGTAATTTCTCTGCTGTATTTTCCGAATCTCCGTTGAGAATAAGGAAATTCAATGTTCCGGAAAATATAGGATTCATTTCCATTGTTCCACAAATCATAGCCAGGAACAAGACCCAGGAAAACAGGAAACTTCTCCCTGAGATGATACCTTTTAAGAAGGTTGTAAGAAACATAAATTTCTCCAATTCGCTGCTGGCAGGCATAATTACGGGAGACCGGGACCTGATAGAATATGGACTTGATGACCAGATTGTGGAGCAGGCCAGAATGATCAAATACGACTTTCTTGTAGATGTGAGATCTATCTGCAAAAGAAACAATGCCATCGGACTTATATTGAGTGGTGCTGGGCCTGCGATGCTATGCTTCACCGATGACAGAACAGATAAGGGACAGATAAGGAAGGATTTGACTCATTACTTCCAGTCCAGAGAACTAGACTTTATAATGGCAGATTCATATCCTTCTGCAGGTGCCTATGAACGAAACTGAAGATCATGTAATAAACGACAGCGCGCTCCCTCCAAATTACCCAATTACTTTTCCCATATTCCAGACATCATCTTATATGTTCCCGGAGGGAAAGAAGTACAGATATTCAAGGGAGGCAAATCCCACTGTTGAAGAACTGGAAAGACAGATAAATATTCTTGAAAAAACAGAAAGAAGCGTCTGTTTTTCCTCTGGAATGGGCGCGATCACGACTACCCTTCTTTCTCTCCTCAGGCCTGGAGATAAAGTTGTAACAACTCTTGATACCTTCGCCCGGAGTTCCAGATTCATCAGGGATTTTCTTGGATCATGGGGTATCAGGGGTGAAGTCACCAGCCCCGGGACAGAGACATTACTGAATTCGATTACTGAGAAATCAGTGGTTTTGGTGGAAACTATTTCAAATCCTTCTCTACGGGTTTACGACTTGAGAAAAATTGCTGAAAAGGTTCACTCCTTCGGGGGAATATTAATCTGTGACTCAACCTTTGCAACACCGGAGAATATCAATCCTGTAGATTACGGTGCTGACATTGTCATTCATAGCCTGTCAAAATTCATTTCCGGGCATAATGACATCATAGGTGGAAGTGCATCAGGAAGTTCCGAAACTATGGATAGAATTGATCTCACAAGGAGAACAATCGGCACAAATATGGATCCGAACACTGCATATCAGATCATAAGAGGCATAAAGACCCTCCAGTTGAGAATGAAGGAGATTAACAAGAATGGAATAAGCGTGGCCAGGAATCTCTGCTCCATAAATGGAATAGAAAATGTGAACTACCCTGGACTGGAAAGTCATCAAGATTTCGAATATTCCAGAGATAACCTTAGAGGATATGGTGGTGTTCTCACTTTCAAGATAAAGAATATTCAAAAGGATCCATATAACATATTCAGGTCAATGAAAAGGATAAGGCCCGCCAATACTCTTGGGGGAGTCAATACCATAATAGCCCATCCAAAGACCATGTCCCACAGATCACTTACTGATGAGGAGATGAAAATTCTCGGAATAGATGACAGGACATACAGGCTATCAGTCGGCATAGAAGATGCTGAAAGCTTAGTAGATGATATTAGAAATTCTCTCTGAACAAATGTGGTAAGATCACATCCTGTTATCATCCTATTCTCTTTCAAGAAATCAGTATAGAATGCAGATCAATCTTAAAATATGACATATGCCTGATCAGGAGTTTACATGGGATTTATGGATAAGACGACGGTTTCTGTCGACATTGGAGGAACATTCACCGATATCGTGATTTTGCAGAATAATAAAATCTTAAAGAAGTTGAAGGTCCCTACAACCCCCAGAAACCCGGAAATTGGAGTTGTTAATGGTGTTAAGGATTCCGGTGTTAATTTCATAGTTGACTTTGTTCATGCAACTACAATCGCAACCAACACGCTCCTTGGACAGTTTGGCATGAAACTGCCCAGGGTCGCACTAATCACCACAAAAGGATTCAGGGATGTCATAGAAATTGGAAGGCAGAATAGGCCATCCCTTTATGATCTGGAATTTACGAGACCCAGAACTATTGTACCGAGACAGTTAAGATTCGAGCTTGATGAAAGAACTGATTTCACTGGAAAGATCTTAAAATCTGTGGAAAAGAATGATGTTTCGAGACTGATTGAGAAGATCAAGAAATTCAAACCGGAAAGTGTAGCCATTTCTTTTCTTCACTCCTATCTCAATGACCAGAACGAAGAAGTTGCCAGGAATGAACTTTCAAGGGAGTTCAGGTATGTAAGTGTATCAAGTTCAGTAGCACCGGAACCGAGGGAGTATGAAAGGACATCTACAACGGTAATTAATGGGGCCCTTATGCCCGTGGTATCTGAATATCTATCAAAGTTAAAGGATAATCTCACTTCCTTTGGTTCACCACCCATAAGTGTAATGTCAAATTCAGGTGGACTAATTGACGAGGAAGAAGCTGTTATTAATCCAGTTGCAGTAATTGAATCTGGTCCGGCAGCAGGCGTGGTCGCAGCTGCAATCGTGGCGGGGAAACTTGGCATATCAAGGATTATAAGTTTTGACATGGGAGGAACAACTGCGAAAGCCGGCACAGTTACCGATGGAAGAATTGAAATCACTTCAGAATATGAAGTTGGAGGAAAATCACATTACGGGAGGATGATAAAGGGGAGTGGGTATCCCGTGAGATACCCATTTGTTGACCTTGCTGAAGTTTCTGCCGGTGGTGGTACCGTGATATGGCTGGATTCTGCCGGAGGCATGAACATTGGTCCAATGAGTGCCGGATCAGACCCGGGTCCAGTAGCATACAACAGGGGAGGAAAACTACCAACTATCACTGATGCAAATCTTGTGCTTGGCATTCTGAATGAAAAAATGTCAGGCAGCAATTTCACCTTGAGAAAGGATCTTGCCATGAAGGCATTAGGTAAGCTTGGTGACCCCGTTGATGTTGCATTGAAGGCACTGAAACTTGTTGATCTGGAAATGTCCAGGGCTATAAGGATGGTGACAGTTGAGAGAGGAATTGACCCATCAGAATACACAATTTTTGCTTTTGGAGGCGCAGGTCCGCAACATGCAGCGAGGATTGCGCAGGAAATGGGACTAGGGAATGCTGTTATTCCACCAGACCCTGGAGTTTTCAGTGCCCTTGGACTTCTCAATTCAGACTGGAAATATGAGATGAGAAAATCCTTTCCTGAAGATGTTCAGAAAGATTTCAGGGAACTTGAAGAAGCTCTTGAATCGAGGTTCAGAACTAAAGAGTTTGATTTATATGCGGATTGCAGGTATGCAGGACAGGGTTCCGAAATTACTGTAAAGGTTTCTCTTCCTGACAGGAAAAAGATCGTAGATGAATTCATAAAATTACACAGGGAAGCGTATGGATTTACCCTGGAGAGAGAAGTGGAAATATTTATGATTCGTGCCTTTGGAATAGAAAGAAGGGAGAAGCCTGCCGTTGAGGTGGTTGCAAAAGGGATTATTTCAACTGGATACAGAAAGGTATATTCCAAAAAAGGATTTATTGATGTCCCGGTGTATCAAAGAAGTCAACTACCACCAGGTACAATAATAGAAGGTTTAGCACTGGTAGATGAGCCTGGTTCTACAACGTATATACCTGAAAATTGGACTGCAGAGGTTGGAAAAATTGGTGAACTGAACTTGAAGGTGAGATAGATGACGGACTGGGAATTTGTAGGAAAGGCCACACAGTTTGTTGCGGAGGAAATGGGAGTTGCACTTAAGAAATCAGCCCTTTCTCCAAACATCAGGGAGAGAATGGATCACAGTTGTGCCATAACTGACTCTGATGGGATTGTTATCGCACAGGCAGAACATATCCCGGTACATCTTGGTTCATTCAGGATAGGCATCATGAATATCATGCAATGGATGAGGGAAAATGAAACCAGTCTGAAAGATGGAGATATGCTTATGACTAATGATCCATATATTTCTGGCACACATATGAATGATGTCTCCATAATTGCACCTGTGTATGTAGAAAATGAAATTGTTTCCTATGTTGTGAACAAGGCACATATTGTGGATGTTGGTGGTCCAGTTTTCGGAAGTCTTAACCCTAACGCAAAGAACCTTTTCCAGGAAGGTCTTATAATTCCTCCCATCAGGATAGTAAGCAACAATTCTGTGAATGGAGAATTGCTGTCAATTATCCTGAATAATTTCAAGGACCCCGAGACCGCACTTGGTGACATTAATGCCCAAATTGCTGCTAACAGGACCGGTACAAAGAGGATTGGTGAACTTTTTAATAGATTCGGGAAAGAGTGGGTAGATAGATCATGGAAAAAACTCCTGGAAAATTCCAGAGCGTTAAGCCTGGGAGCAATGTCTGAATGGAAACAGGGTGCTTTTCAGGCGATTGATTATCTTGAGATCGGCAGGGAAAAGGTAGCACTCAAGGTTATTGTTAAAATTTCCAGGAAAGGTGTAATTGCCGACTTTACAGGTACATCAGGTGAAATTGAGTATCCACTAAATGCTGTTCCTGGCATGACTTTTTCTGCTACCGCCTTTGCCATAAGGAGTGCTCTGAAAAGCGATATACCAACAAATGAGGGCTTCTATTCAATTATAAAAATAGTTGCTCCAGAGGGTTCCCTTGTTAATCCACATAGACCATATCCTGTTTCTGGCGGAAATGTTGAGACAACCCAGAGAATTGCGGATATTGTTCTACACGCTCTCAGCCAGTGCGTGGAAGGGATACCATCTGCCTCATCCGGAACAATGTTCAATGTCATGATCGGTGGAAAAAGGAAAAATGGAAAATACTGGTCATATTACGAAACTATTGGAGGTGGTAATGGGGCAGGACCAGGTCACAAGGGTTCTTCCGGAGTGCACAGTAATATGACAAATACTCTGAATACACCTGTGGAAGTTGCCGAAAAGGAGTACCCTCTATTTTACACCTCGTATACACTGAGGCGAAATAGCGGAGGAAAAGGAGAATTCAGCGGTGGAGACGGTATTATCAGATCTTTCAGGTTGCTGGAAAAGAGTTCTTTTTCCCTGATAGCAGATAGATTTAACATCAGTCCATATGCGCTGAATGGAGGGAGAGAAGGAAAGCCATCATCTGTGCTAATCAAGCATGGCAACAGGAGGTGGAAAATGACCAGCAAATTTTCAACTGAACTTGAAGCATGTGATGAAGTAGTGCTTATGACGCCAGGTGGATCAGGGTATGGAGAAGTTACGTGAGGATATCATCCTGATAACAGACTTCTTTCATCTTCAACGGTCTAATTTGGAATGGTTTAAATCCCGTAGAATATTCAGATATATTTTTCTTACCAGAGCAATTTTTCCATTATGAATTCATCATAAAATATACCATTGATATTCAATTCGTTAACCAGCTTTCCCGAGACCTGAAAGCCAAATTTACTGTATAGATGTATGGCTGCCTCCATTTCGCTGGAAACACTTAAACTTATTTTTCTCACATTAGAATTCCTACTTATTGTGTTAATAACTTCCTCAATAAGCCTCTTTCCTACGCCATTTCCCTGATACTTTTTGCTGACGTAAAAGCTGAAAACGTCAACAACATGACTGGTTTTTGGCCTGCTTCTGACTAAGAAACCAATCATCCCTATAAGAGATTCACGGTAATGTGCAAATAACATGTTTGGTATCCTGGATTTCCAGGTTTCTTCTGGAAAGGCGTATTCATCCTCATATGAACTGCCATAGGCTTCCGGAACCGTTTTGAGCGATTCAAGACGAAGTGCCCTGAATTCAGCCAATCCATGTTGACCTATTTTGCCAATTGTGATTTCTTCCACGTTTATGTCATTCTTTCTTTTATTATTCATTACGTCACATATGGGAAATATAAATTAAGATTGCCTATTCACGTGATTATATGACTGAAATAAGATGATGTGTTATATTTTCTGCAGTAATCGAACATGAATCTTTGGATATGCTTGACCGTTTGAAAAGCGATTGGGTAAATTCAATTTAATTGAATCTTTCATCATATATGACTCTCCAAATTTTTGTTTTTTATAATATAAATTATTTAAGAATTGGTTGCCCTCAATCATTTAAACAATAAAGTTTATGGATGATGACTGTGGGAAGTGCTGGACTGATCATAGGTTACTGTAAAGCTTGTTCCGTCGCTTGAGATAGCCGATGGTGTTGCCTC
>JAMDCG010000046.1:18469-23378 GCA_023489425.1 Thermoplasmatota archaeon | reverse complement strand
GAGGAAAGAAAGCATGATGATGAATGATAGTTCCATGGGAATCTTCAATGTCTCGAAGAGGGTTGTGAATATTAATATTCCAAATGCTCCTCCAACTGTGTTCCCTATACCCCATGCCCAAGTGTTTGCCCGTGTTGACACTTCCTTTGGTATTTTCTGGTTCAGGAACCCAAGAATTGAGGGGAAACCGGTAAATGCCCCGAAAGCATAGATAGAAAAGAAGATCAGGGATAGGACATAATCCTGTGAAAAGTAAAGAAATGGAAGGAAAGCCAGAAATGATAGGACACCTGCGAAGAGTAATGTGAAATCTCCCCCCTTCCTCCTGGTGAGCTGGCCGAATATTGGCTGACCTACTATTGGTGTGACAAGTGCCACTGCAAGGAATAGAAATGAGAGAAAACTGCTTTTGAAAATTCCATCGATGTATGTAAATGCATATGTGGAAATTGCCAGTTGAAAAGCTGATCTGAGGAATAGTGTTACTGTCAATATGGCAAGAAATCCCCTGACTCCTGGTAATGATTTCATCGTAACAAGTTCTTTTCTCTCTATTATGGCCTCCTTTCTCTTTTCACGATAGGTTTCCGATTTTCTTAAATTTCTTGACATTATGTAAATGACTATGGCGACCACAAAATAGTACAGGGAAAGATAGAACAGTCCCCTAAAAGCCCCATAATCAACTATCATAATACCAACTACAATTAGAATTACAGCCCTTCCTATACTACCGAAAGAGCCGTTAATTCCAAGCAGGAACGATGAATCTCTTCCCTTGAGTGAATATCTCAATATATCTGCACCAAGTGGATGGTAGAATGCCTGACCAAGTCCAAGAATGAATGCACCCAATCCAACTACGAGATATTTGGTTAAGATTGCCATTGAAGATGAGAAAAGGAATGGGATAGAAAATGTGACCAGCGATATTGCCAGTATAAGTATTCCCAGAGTCATTAGTTCCGGATCCCTGTCTCCAGAATCTGACCATCTGCCAACAGGAATGCTGAGTATGCCTGAAACGAAAACATATATGGTTGCGAAATAACCAAGGATTGTTATATTCAAGCCCAAGGATGGTTCAGAATAATATACTATTAATGATGAGAACAGGAGGAAAACCCCATCGTTTGAGAGATGAGCAAGAGAAGTACTGTAAAGTGCTTTAAATTCAGTTTTCATTAGACAAGGGTATCTCAAAACTCTATAAAGAGGTATATATTTTAACCGCAATAGGAAAGCTTGTTCAGGGTAATTCTCCCTTGAAGAGTTCCAAAGAATATTATAGGTAATCTAATTACAGGTTTAATGACGGACAGATTGGCTGAAGTTGAAATATCCAAGGATGGAGACGTATATCAGGCAAGGATAACGTTGCCCTCTGGAGAAGTTGTTAACCTGGAGAATGAACAATTTGAGGATATTTTGGAGCAGATAGCAAACGATCTCGGGGAACGATTCTCCAATTAATGAAAAATGCGAGGATGGCCCAGCGGTACGGCGGCAGCCTGCTAAGCTGTTTTTCCTATGGAAAGCGTGGGTTCGAATCCCACTCCTCGCGTCTAATGATTATTTTTATTAATGAATTAATATTTCACAGCTCGGTTTTCAGCTGTAGAGTATGAATCATGGCTTATGCCCTTTTTTCATTTCTCTCTGCCAGTTCTCTTCTCAATACTTTTCCCACTAGACTTTTCGGAAGTGAGTCTACAAATTCTACACTTTTAGGTATCTTGTAGATAGCCAGTTTCTCTGAACAGTAAGAAATTACCTCTTTTTCAGTCATAATCTGGTCCTTCTTGAGAACTATATAAGCCTTGACTGTTTCTCCACGGTGCAGGTCCTTGATGCCTATGACAGCGGCATCCTCAATTTTCTCGTTTTTAAGGAGTATCTCTTCAATTTCTCTGGGATATATGTTATACCCGCCTGCTATTATCATGTCTTTCTTTCTATCTATTATATGGATATATCCCTCTTCATCTACAAATCCTATATCACCGGTGTATAACCATCCATCACGAAGTACCTGTCCTGTTTCTTCTTTCCTGTTCAGGTAACCGAGCATGACCTGCGGACCCTTCACGGTTATTTCTCCCGGTTCCCCAATACCAACAATTTTTGATCCATTCTCGATGTCAACAATCCTGATAGAAGTATTTGGGATTGGAAAGCCCACCGTTCCCCTCTTTCTCTTTGAGGGGTCCACTGGAGTTATTGAAACAACAGGTGATGATTCTGACAGCCCGTATCCTTCTATGATTATTACACTTGTTAGAGATGTGAATTGATTTTCGAGTTCCTCAGGCATAGGTGCTGCACCTGAGAAAAGCAGTGAAGTATTGGATAATGCCTTATGATCACCCTTAAGGTTCTTTATAATGGAATGATACATTGTTGGAATTCCGGGAAATGTTATATTTTTCCCCTTTTTCATTGTGCTGATGATGAGTTTCGTGTTTCTTGGGTCCGGTATAATTGTGACTGGCATTCCGTTAAAAATTGGAAACAGCATTGCAGTCATCATCCCATATACATGGAAAAATGGGATCGCAGCAAGGACTTCTGCTTCCTTCTTATAGCTATCAGGAACCCACTCATTGATTTGGTATACATTAGAGATTAGATTCTGGTGAGTTAATATTGCACCCTTCGGTATTCCCGTTGTTCCACCTGTATACTGTATAATAGCAGGGGTCGACACAGGATCTATCTTTGCTTCCCTGCTTTCTTTTCCAGTTTTTTTATCAAATTTATAGAAAATTATGTCCTTATCTGAAGGAATTTTTATCCTGTTTCTTCTTAAGGCTCTCCCCAGATTGTAAAAACCTTTTACAGGTCCAGACAGGTAATCCTGAATCTTGCAGATGATTATCCTGTTCAGATATTTTTTATAAAGTGTTTCAACTTTTTCATAAAAATCATCAAGAATTATTATTACATCTGAATTTGAATCCGAAAGCTCTGTACTGATTTCAAAGCTTGTATAGAGTGGATTTATCTGGACTACTACTGCTCCTACCTTGCATATGGCAAAAAACATTATCACGTATGCAGGAGAATTCGGTAACATGATACCTACCCGATCACCAGGGTTTATTCCATTTGCCTTTAGAAATTCAGATGCATCATCAACCATGGCCTTCAATTCAGAGTAGGTATACTGTTTTCCAATAAATTTTAAAGATACCCTGTTTGGATTCCTCAATGCAACGTCCTGTAAGACAGAATATAATGTTCTTTCAGGAATGCTGAATTCACGTCTTGTTCCTGGAGGATAATTTTTCTTCCATAATTCTTCCATCTCTTGCATTATTGAATTCCCATCTTCCATTTCAATTACATTATACTCAGGTATAATTTTAACTATTAGGTTAGTTTATATTGGCCCTATCATATTGATCCAAATAAAACTGATATAAGAGGTGCTGACCTTAAATAACATGCAATCGTTTGTTGCAACATGACTGAAAATCCAGCGATTACGGATGACCAGAAATCACGATATAGATGGATAATGGCAGGTATTGCTGGCCTGCTTATGACTACCAGTTTCATATCACTCACTGCCTTTGGCATAATGTCCACAAAAATGGCAACCACTTTTGGGATTAGCCCAACTACACTTTCAGTATATGGTGTTGATGCATTTTCTGTCGGATTATTCGTAGCATTTTTTCTTGGCCATGGCGGTATATTCGATACAAAATTGAAAACAGGTGTTCTCGTTGCACAGATTTTCCTCATAGTACCTCAGTTTCTCATTCCGGTCTTTCCTAATCCTTATGCGTTGATAGCGCTCCGTTTCTTTCAGGGCCTGATGATAATGATGCTGGCGCTGTTTTCAATCCAGCTTGC
This sequence comes from Thermoplasmatota archaeon, assembly GCA_023489425.1. The sequence goes on along the minus strand of JAMDCG010000046.1, from coordinate 19,517 downwards.
TGGATGGTTTCCTCCTAAGGAACGGGCAAGATCACTTGCCTTCACCCTTGGTGCCATAAGCTTAGGCAGTGCTGCAGGAGGAGTTCTTTCCGGTGCCCTGATTGCATTTTCCTGGCAGGAAACTTACTATATTACAGGTATAGTGATGGTTGCCGGTGCCATAATTTACTTTATTTTTGCAAGGGATTCAGAGTCCCAGAGAAATGCTATTGTTAAGGCCAAGAGTGAACATCACCAGAGTGCATGGAAAAATCCCATGGTGATCCTGATGGGGTTGCTCCAGTTCCCGCTAGCATGGGTTCTGTTCAGCGTTGGAGGATATTTATCTTCCTATTCATATCACCTTGGCTATTCAAGTTCGCAAACAAGCAACCTTATCATTGCGTGGGGTTTGTCTGGATTTGTAGCTGCTTTCATAGGAGCAATCCTTGGAGATTATCTTGCGAAGGGAAAGAATACGAACAGAGGTATTCTGAATGCAAGACTTGTAATTATGACATCTGCTGATATTCTTATGGCAATAGGAATTCTGCTTATGATTGTAATAGGAAGCTTCTCTTATTATGATCTATTATTTGCTGCGGTAGTCAATGGATTCCTGATGATGTTTCCACCGAATTACTGGGCCCTTCCTGGAAATGTATTTCCTCTCGCCATAATGAGTGCGGGAGCATTCGGAATGGGTCTCATATCGAATTCTGCCGATGCAATCGGACCCTTCGTTACTTCATCACTCATAAGTGATCTGGGGTGGGATGGAGTCTTTTTAATCATGCTGGTGCTTTCCATAATAGGGATAATGCTGAATATCTATCTTTCGAGAGCAAAGATACCTCTGCCTCAATAATGGAGGCTTACATCCAATATTTCTTAATTGTTTACAGGATCTCTTATCCGATGTTTTTAAAGATTATGACTAATTACACTTTTATACGTATACTCTCTAAAAAATCACCTAGAAGTTATATAAATAGGTAATTTTCCATTACATAAAGTGATCAACAGATAACGCACGTTATGAAAGTTTTATATATCTCAGTAAAAATAA
>JAMDCG010000046.1:0-17661 GCA_023489425.1 Thermoplasmatota archaeon | reverse complement strand
AAAAATACATTAAATGACTACATCTTTAAAGTAAGCCGCCGACGGGATTCGATCCCGCGACCTCGTGCTTACCAAGCACGCGCTCTACCAGGCTGAGCTACGACGGCAGTAACCACCTGAATTCATAATCCTTAATAAATCTTGCAAAAAATTGTGAAAAGTTCTTTTATTCCCATCTGACTGCCTACTTTTTTACCTAGGATATCAAATGAAGAAATTTATTTTTAGCAAATAAAAATAGGGAATATAATTCTCTGTCATGTTATTTCTCTGATCCCTAGCCATATATGATTTATGAATGATTGGAGGTAATATAAAGGCAGTTCTTATCTTGACTTTCATAAGCTAATTAACCGTTGAACCGTAATAATAAATTCCTCCAATCTCCTTTATTTCTATAACTCCTGTCCTTTCCATGTGTCTTAAATGCGATATGGCCTCACCGATTGCAAAGTTAGATTCCATCATGTTCATAGATTCCATGGTTCTCCCCTTACTCCATCGCATTTTATGTGCTATCTCATAGGGTGTCAACCACTTATCTCTTAAAAGTTCCATGATCTCATTCATCCTCTCACCATGATGTTTTATCAATTGATCTATCCTTTCATTTTGATTTCCAAAGGGTTTTCCATGACCGGGGAAGGTAACCTTAACTTCCATGTTTTTACTTTTAACCAGACTGGAAAGATATTCCCCCAGCATGTCTTCTTCTTCATCATAATAGCTGATGTTAGGAGTGATTCTTTCTAAAATGTGATCACCTGACATCAGTGCTGAACTATCATTTACAAAGTAACAGGTTGAACCTGGAGAGTGCCCTGGAACGTGCATTGTCCTGAGGCCATTTGGTAAATTTTTAATTGCTTCGAGTGGTTCCAGTTTGAGGTTCATATAATTATTCAACTCTCTGAAAACCGGGTGGTTCTCGGTAAGATTTTCCAGGAATTTATCGGGTACCCCATTCCTTCTTAAATAATCAATCTGCCATGATATATATCTACTGGCCGAGGATTGAATGGCTTCAATCCGTCTCAAATCATCCTTTCCTATGTACCCATTCAGACCATAATTTGTGTGTAATTTGTTAACTCCTCCTACGTGATCTATATGCAGGTGAGTAAGGAGTATCATGTCTATGCTTTCTATGTCAATTCCATTACTTTTCAGAAATGTATCAATCTGGTCATCCATTCCTGTGTCTACTAGTATCTTGTTATTACCATTATCAAGAATGTATATGGAGGCAGTCCTCAAAGCCCGTATGGCTATGGGAATTTCAAATGTACTGATTTCAAATGCCATGAGTTGAGATTACAATAAATCTTAATTTACTTCCTAGTCTTTGTTCTGTTAAAATATCAAACACAGAATGTATGCATAGAGATTTTCGGGTGAGCTCTTTTTGGATACATATAATAAAAAGTGGGATAAGTTATAATTTATAATTGGAATACTGAAATATGAAGAGTTCAACTCCTCTTGCTGTTCTCAAGGCAGGAACAAATGTAATTGCATATATATCCGCGCTCTTCCTGGCCATTGCTGTTATTTTACCAATCTACTTTTATCCTGGCTATTTTCTCGCAAGTGTCGTAAACTACGCCCCTTTTCTGGTATTGTCTATCTTCATAATTGGCTACAATGTAGTGCAATACAGAAAAAGAGCGAATATTGAGATATATGAAGATAAGATAATTATAGTCACTACAAACAAAAAATTCAATGTATATTACAATGACATACAAAATATAACGAGAGATCAAAAAGATGGTAAAAGACTTTTTATAATTCATACAAAGGCTGGTCGTCAAATTGCACTGTATGACAGAAAATTAATAACATTTAGAACGACGTTGCTTGACTTTATTAAGAGCAGGACATCGTCAGGACAAGCTCAGAAATCGTGACTCCATCCCAAATTTGTTATAACGTGAAAAATTTCTTTGACCTAAGTTATAAAATTCCAGTGATTTATGATGTTTATCCTATCAGAGGATTTTAAATCTTAAAAAGAAAAGACGATAAAAAATTTTTCTATGTCAATATTCGATTTAGGTCCAAGATTACTGATTTATCTGGCGAATTCCATGAAATGTGATATCAGTTTTAAATATATTTGTATATTTATTTTGTAAAAATTGCCATACAATCGTACCTGTGTACATGATAAAATTTGTGATATATGGAATTATGAATTTTGATTTAATCCTTTAAATTACACTAGATTAATGAGATAATAGAATTATTTAGACATATAATTAAGACTATTTTTGTATGTACTTGTGTATAGCCATTTACATAAAATTTATATACCTCTGAGTATATCTATTTAGGATAATAATGAATCCTGAATCAAAAGACATTAAAATTACACTAAGGATTTCAGAAGAAGATCTGGACATGATAGACAGTTTTCTTGAGGAGAACATGTCTTTTGGCAGTCGATCGGAGTTTCTCAGGAACTGCGCCCTAGATTTCATCCAGGCTAAGAAAAACTTCAAGGGTATGGATTTAGGCAACGGCATATCTCTTTCTAAGAAACAGGAAGAATATATCGAAAGGATGATCAGAATGGGATATTATCCTTCGAAAGAAGACGCAATTAAGTCAATTCTGGAATATGTTTTTGATTCCGGCTTTATAAAAAAGATTTTTGAGGAGAAGATAGAGAAATACCAGGAAATAGAGAAGTCAATGAAATCTAACGAGAGAGTCAGTCTGGTAGACAGGGATGAAGAGAAAAAATATGGAAGGTATTAGGTGGTTTGGATGGAAGAAGTGAATAAATTGAATCTGGAAAATGAAAAGCTTGACTCAGTGGAACTGCAGACCTACATGCAACAGACAATAGTGCTGATAGGTGACAGGATGAATGATGTGTATAATGGTCTTATCAAGACAAATGAAGGAAAGAAAAATGCAATAATCTACATCACTCAGGAAAGGGAAAGAAAATTGAGTTCCTCAGGAAAACTGAAGTATGAGGATTTCAAGGATGAATATGATAGTTCCTTTGTGAGGATGACGGATAAGAATGGAAATGAGATGGATGAGGAAGACGGTGCCAGCAGGATATCATACCCTGAAATAATACAGGTCAGGTTCAGAAACCTTGCTTCAGACCGTGAGTTCAGGCATGCAGCGGAAATCGTATCAGGACTGGTTGATAACAGCTGGGTAACCATAGTTGCAAGCGATCTGTCTGAAGGTTTCGCAAGGAATATACATTCATCCCTTGTCTACAGAAGAAAGAAATTCAATAATTCTGTCGCATCGTTCGTCTTTACAAGAGCAAGCAACCCCACTGATGAATTTAATCTCAAGATAATCAGGGAGAGCATAAAAAAGAATACACACAGGTACAAGGAAATTGGTGAAGAGAAAAAAATAAGACACAATATATTTTCAAAGAAGGGAGAGGAACAGGAAATACAGAAGATGATATCCGAGATCTCCAGCCTTCAGAAGAATTTTTAAAATTACTTATTCATCGGGAATTTCTGAGGATGATAAATTTATAATTCAATGTTGTGGAAAGATAGTAACCAGGTTATTTTTAAAACATTTCTACTACAATAAATTACAAAAAAAGTGTAATTGTTGAAAAAATTATTTCATCAGTGATTCTCTTACTTCCCTTATGTCCATGGTTCTTTCACAGTAGTGACACCTGAAGTTTTCATGTCCCTTTTCAGTTTCTACCTTGAAGCTTGATTCCACAGGTTCCCTGGAATTTGTTACACAGTTCTGGTTGCTGCACTTTATTATACCCATGACTTCCCGCGGTATCTTAACACTGAATTTGTCCTTTATCTCAAATTTTTCAATTACGTTTATTGTGGCATTAGGAGAGACGATGCTAATCAGGTCAAGCTCCTTCTTTGCCAGTTTACGGTTCTCAACCTTCACTATATCCTTTGTTCCATCCTTCCTGCTTGGAACATTCATCAGGACACTTACGGTCAGTTTATCACGGCCATTTATCTTAAGAACGGATAGAACTTCAAGTGCTGCTCCTGGATTGATGTGATCAATTACTATGCCATCAGCAATCTTGTTTATTTTCAATACCTTTTCCTCACTCATATTCCCCACCCCTCAGAATCATGTCTATCAATGCCATCCTAACAAAAACACCATTTGAAGCTTCTATAAAGTAATAGGCCCTTTTGTTGCTGTCGATCCGTGGATCAATTTCATCCACTCTTGGAAGGGGATGCATTATTATGGAACTTTCCTTCATTCTTTCAACCAGATCCTGATTGAAGGAATATGATCCAATAACTTTCTGGTAGTCGTTAAGATCAACAAATCTTTCCTTCTGTATCCTGGTAACATAAAAGACATCTGTTGTGCCCAGTACACTCTCCAGGCTTGAATCTGGCCTGATTTTACTCCTTGATTTAATGGAGCTGAGAAAATGTTCAGGCATCCTCAATATCTCCGGTGAAACGAGGTTAATTGTATTATTGAACCTGCTCAGTGCCTTTATAAGTGAATGCACGGTTCTTCCATATTTTAGATCTCCAATCATCGATATTTCCAGGTCCTCTATCCTTCCATATTTTTCCCAAATTGTGAACAGATCGAGGAGCGTCTGAGTGGGATGCTGTCCAGAACCATCTCCACCATTCAGCACAGGCACTGAAGAAAATTCAGATGCAAGCCTTGCTGCTCCCTCCATTGGATGCCTCATAACAACAACATCGGAATATGATGATGCCATTCTTATTGTATCAGCAATTGTTTCTCCCTTGGCCGCTGAACTGCTCTTTGCTTCTGAAACACTTATTACAGAGCCACCAAGCCTGTTCATCGCACTTTCAAAGGATAATCTTGTCCTGGTACTTGGCTCAAAGAAGAAGGTAGCCATGATTTTTCCTTTCATAAGATCAAGTACCCTACCCTCTTTTACAGCTCTCTTGAAAATAGACGCGCGCTTGAAAATTTCATAAAAATCGTCTGTTTCTACGTCGTCTATACTGACAATACTTTTGCTCTTTAACATTAAAAATAGACATGGATAATTGTTATTTAGATTTACCTTACAGTTGATCCGAACTCCTTGCGGTAGATCAAACCCTCATTATGGAACCGCTGGATTTTATGTACGTGGATATGAAACCTGTGTGGATAATCCCTGTAGACTTTGGACGGGTTGCTCCTGTTTTCACCTGGATATCCCTGCCTTCAATTTCAACTGTTTCCAGGTGCAGAAATCCATATTTTTCATATTCCTCCCTTGTTTTCTCAACCTGGTTATAAGTGGGAAGATAGGTTACTATCCTTTTTCCTGACAGGATCCATTTTCTCTGTTCAGGTACATTTTTCCATGGTTCAGGTAGATCGAGGAAGATGGCATCTGCCTTTTTGCCACTATATACATAGTCCTCAAATTCACCTATATCTATCCGTATGTCCATTCCTGTGAAGTTCTTCACGTTTCTCTTCGTAAACACTGCTGAATTTTCATTATGATCTATACCAAGGTATCCTTCAGGGTTTCCTGTTATCTTCAGAATGTATGTTGTCAGTGCTCCGGATCCTGTTCCACTTTCAATCACGGTTGAACCGAATTCAATTCCTGATGCCATCACCATGTACGATGAATCCCTCCCGTTGATTATCTGTGCGCCCCGTTCACCTATATTGGGAAAAAATTGAGGAGTATAACTCATAATTACATAATTTATGCCGTCAAAAAGGACACTGTCACCAGGATTCAAGATAGCTGTTGGATTTATCTCAATTCTCTTCTTCCCGTTGATAATCACATTCTTTTTATCATCATACAGCATCGTTCCATTATCTGAATGCATAAGCATCATTGTAACTTACCACCATAATACCCGATCACAACGTCCGATACATTATTTCCTGAAGGACCTGTGTTCAAATCCCTGTGAAGCCTGATTGCAAGATTTCCAGTATCGCTGTTCTCAATATATCTTTCTATCTCAGCATTACTTATTATTTCTTTTAATGTATTATCCACAAGGAACCCGGCAAGTCCACTGTTTCCATCCTGGCCATCCGTTGCAAAGGAAATGAATGAAAATTCTTCTGAATTTTCTGCTTTTTCAAGTATAAGGGAAGACAGGTAACAGTTTCTGCCCCCCTTTCCATTTCCCGTAACCTTTGATGTTGTTTCCCCGTATGCTGAAAAGACAAATGGTTTCCCAGTCTTACTGTAACGACTCCTTAAAAGCTCCAGAATTTTATCTGAGCAGGTGTTAACATCGCCTTCAAGTATATTTTCGAGGAAGACTTTTTCATAAGGAAGTTCAATGTTATCAAGCATGTCTCCTGCATATTTTTTACCTGCCAGAATTATGTCTGATTCTATATGACAGTCTCTATAGGTGATCTTCTGTTTCTCAAGTCCGAGTCTTTCAGTAAGCTCTTTATCAGGGTCAAATCTCTTTCCCGGGTAAAATGGATTGGAGCCAATGACAGAAATGTCATCACCCGGAACGTCTGATATGGCAAGAATAAGAATCTCGTTATAATTGCTATGATTCAGCATCTTCCCACACTTTACATCAGAAAGTATGCACCTGATTGAATTGATCTGGTCAATGGGATAACCACCTGTTACAAGTAAATGCATAATTTCCATGTACCGATCGATTGATACGCCCTTAGAAACTTTCTCGAAGAGTGATGAAGAACCTCCTGATAAAAGAAATATTAGTTTATCCGAATGATCTTCCCTGATTAGATTGAATATTTCCTCTGAAGACCTGAATGTATCAGTGTCTGGAAAGGGATGGTTTCCCCTGAATACCCTGAATCCATCCACATTTTCAGGACTGGGGGTCAGGCATATGCTCAGACTTGAATTTTTGATAATAGCAGGATCCAGGCCTTTTACCATGGGTATAGATGCTTTGCCAACTGAGAATATGCTGTAACTACCATTTGAAATAAATCTCCTGATCCTCTCTGCCTGATTCCCCATAATAATATCAGGAGATTCAATTTTCATAGTCCTCAAGACAACATCCCTTATCTTTTCACTGATCTCCTTCATGTTACCTGACATGTTCAAGGTATCAGCTTAAAGTCAATAAAGTTAATTTTTCAGAAAAAATTAGAAAAAACATTTTAATACTATTATCATTTAGATGTCCTGAGGTGAAGCCGTGTTATTCAACTATAGACCTAGGGATGATGACGACGATGACGACGACGATGATGACGATGACGACGATGGGTTCTGAAGGAGCATGTTAGATGGTCGTTATCAATAAGAATAATTTTGAAAATTTTTTCTCAAACAGGATGTTTGATTTTTTCACTACCTTACAGTTCAATGAGTTAACAGAAGCTCAGGAAATGTTAATTCCAGTTGTTAGAAGCGGAAAAAGCGCCATGCTTATATCACCTACGGGTAGTGGAAAGACTGAGGCTGCCATTTTTCCCATATTTGACTATATACTAAACAATGAGACAAAACCAATTACATCACTCTTCATCACACCTCTGAGAGCTCTTAACAGAGATATGCTACTCAGGCTCAAGAATTACGGAAAGAGGATGGGAATAAGTGTCCAGGTGAGACACAGTGATATTTCTGAAAGGGAAAGGAGGGAGATAAGGGACAATCCTGCTGATATACTGATCACCACTCCGGAATCTGTCCAGATCCTGCTGAACTCAAAAAAGATAAGGGAATACCTGAAAAATCTGAAATTTGTCATAGTCGATGAACTCCATGAACTGGCACAGAATGAAAGGGGAACCCAGTTAAGCATTTCCCTCGAAAGGCTGGCAGAACTGTCTCCTAACTTTCAGAGGATAGGCCTATCGGCAACTGTGGGAAATCCAGAGGAACTGGCAAGATTTCTTTATAATACTGGTGAAGTTGAAATTCTGAAAACTTCAATGATAAAGACAATGGAATTTCAAATTACAATTCCAGAGAAAGCCCCCGACGAGATCGCAAGCAAGATGGGTTGTGAACCAGAGTATGCAGGGGCCGTTAAGAGAATAAAGGAACTGATTGAATCCCATCAGGGCACACTTGTTTTTGTGAATACAAGAAGTGTGGCAGAGGATATTGCGTTCCGGATGTCACTGTACTATGGAGAATTACCTGTAATGGTTCATCATGGTTCCCTTTCAAGAGAAACACGGGAGGAGGCAGAGTCAAAATTCAAGAACAGGGAAATAAAGGGACTGATCTGCACGTCTTCCCTGGAACTTGGAATAGATATAGGTTCTGCAGACCTTGTAATACAGTTCAATTCCCCAAGGCAGATAAATAAACTGATACAGAGGATCGGTAGATCGGGTCACTGGATACAGAAGGTTTCAAAGGGCATAATTCTCTGTGGTGACCTGATTGAGATGGAAGAGGCCATGGCGATTGTGGGCCAGATAAACAATCAGGTCCTTGAACCTGTATTCATAAGGGACCTTTCGTATGCAACCGTAGCCAACCAGATACTCTTAAGATCTCACGAGAAGAGAAAATTCAACGCCGAGAAGTTCTACAGCATACTGATACGAAGTTATCCAATGAGGAATCTTTCGTATGATGAATATCTTTCCATAATTGATTTTCTGAAGGTTTCAAGAAAGATAAGGTATGACTCTGTGAATGTTATGTCATCCTCTGCATCACTTGAATACTTCATAAATAATATTTCCATGATACCAAGTGAGAAGACATATAGAGTGATTGATGTAATTAACAGGAAGTTTGTGGGTACACTGGACGAGAGATATGTCCTGAATGAAATCGAGCCAGGAGCTTATTTCGTTATGAGGGGTGCGACTTGGAGAACCATAAGGCTTGAAGAACAGAGTATATTTGTTGAACCTTTTCATACAGCAGCACTCACCCCGAAATGGACAGGGGAGGATATACCAGTTCTTACGGATGTGACTGAAAGGGTTTCTTATAACAGGGAATTCTGCAAAATAGATGAAAGCGTAGATGCTAAATCCAGAAGGAAGCTTGAAGAATGGCTGAAACAGGATCTGGCACTTACACGTAGGGTGTTTGTGGAAACCCACGGACAGGAAATCCTCATACAGATCCTGCTGGGAACAAAGGGTAATTTTGCCCTATCTGAGATAATCGGTTCCATGCTTACTGCCATAACTGGTGAGAGCGTTGAAACAGATTATTCACCTTACCACATTTATATGAGAACTGGCAAGAGGCTAAAGTCAGGTGATATGGTTGAAATAATCAAACAGTTGAGGAATCATGATCTGGAAATCCTGATCGAGAACACTGTTAAGAGATCCAGATTTTTCAACGGAATCTTCCTTTACGAGGCAAGAAAATTCGGCGTAATTAAGATGGATGCTGATCTATCGAGAATGAGAATAGAAAAGATCATAGATTCATATAAAAACACGGTTCTCTATGAGGACTGTATCAGGAAGATGATGAATGATTATATGGATATGGATTCAGTGAATCAATTCATTAAAAACATTGATGATGTTGAATTTGTTGAACGTGAGAATTTCAGCCAGGGATCAGAGCAGTTTCTCTCCCATTATTCAGAAAGAATAGCACCGTTGAAGCCAACAAAGGCCATAATAGACTCCATCAGGGACAGGCTGCTTAATGAGGAGATGACACTTTTATGCACAAATTGCCTGTGGACACATACGGACAAGGTCAGAAATCTCAATAATTTCAGGTGTCCATCCTGTGGAAGCAATCTTGTAGCAGCCATTTCACCGTACAGCAGGGACAGTATAAAGGACTCAATAGATCATGAAAAGCTGACACTTAAGGAAAAGAATACACTGACAAAGTCTATCCACATTCTAAGGGCTAGAGGTAAGACTGCACTCATGACCCTGGCAGGCAGGGGTATAGGGCCGGAAATGGCAACAAGGCTTCTTTCTGTCCGTTATTTCGATGAGGATGATCTCATTAGGGAAATTATAAAACAGGAAACTGACTTTGCAAAGAACAGGAGGTTCTGGAACTGAGGGAAAATAAGTTCGCCAGGGAACTGGGCTATTTGTTGAAAGATAACAGTATGGAACCAATAATTGTGGAAGGGGATCATGATGTGAAAGCACTCAGGGAAGTTGGCATCACTGGAGAGATCATTAAGATAAATCAGGGTATCTCCATTGAGAATTTCTGCAGCAGAATTTCTTCCCAATACAGTAAGGTTATACTGCTGACAGACTTTGACAGGAAGGGAAATGAATTACAGTCAAAGATATCTGAAATTCTTCAGAGTTATGGGTGCAAGATCAATTCCAGATTCTGGTACTTTATAGATCATTCATTCAAGATCAAGAGTGTTGAGGATCTTCCCTGGCTTCTTCAGGAAAATCAGTGAAATCTTCCATTTCAACCGGATAGAACCTTATTCCCTCTGGAGATGAATATTTGGCAAATTTTGCATTGTAGGCTTTTTCCAGGTTGTTAATGGTAAGAACATCATCCTTCTCCCCGAAAGCCACAACTTTTCCTTCCCTGAACAGGAGGATGGAATCAGATATTCTATTAGCCAGGTTTATGTCGTGCATTACCAGAAGTACACCCTTTCCCTTTGCCTTAAGTGAATTCAGTATCCTGATAAGTGTACTGATCTTGTCAAGGTCCAGGAATGATGTGGGTTCATCCATCATTATATAATCAGAATCCTGGTAAATACCACCTGCTATGGAAACCATTCTTTTCTCTCCACCACTCAGAGTTGCAAAATCCCGGTCTATGAATTTCTCGACGCCACATAGCCTCAATGCATCCCTGATCTCCCTGTCTCCACCCATTCTTGTAAAACCGGAGATCTCCATAACATCCCTTACAGTAAAACCCATTGGCTCGGGTATTTCCTGTTGAACGTATGAAACTTTTCTTGCGACTAATGATGGCTTCAACTTTCTCAGGTTCTCTCCGTCTACTGTTATGGAACCTTCCATAAGGGGTATGTATCCACTGATTGCTGTGAGCGTTGAGGTTTTCCCAGAACCGTTTTTCCCGCAAATTGACAGGATCTCACCGGAAGATAGTGTCATACTCACTGGACCGATCTCAAGTTCCCCTCTTCGGAACCTGATGTTATCCAGTTCAAGCACTGTAATAACCCCTCTTTGATATTTTAGCCATAAGAATCATGAAGAATGGTACGCCAATTATGCCAGTGATTATTCCAATGGGCAGAACTTCTCCACTTACAATCAAATGTGCAAGATCATTACTGAGTATAAGAAATGTGGCACCAAGTATGGCAGAGGAGGGTATCACATACTTGTTAGAACCACCATATAACAGCCTTGATACATGTGGAAAAATCAGGCCTACAAATCCAATGAGTCCACTTATGGATACACACGCAGATACCGCAACCGTGGTAAGCCCAATGGCAGCGAGCTTGGATTTCTCCGCATTTACACCAACAGATTTAGCGTAAATTTCCCCCATCTGCAGTGCATTTAGCTGCCTGTACATTGAACCGAGTATTAGGGAAGTTACTATAACAAGGGGTACAACAATCATGTCATCCAGCCACGAGATACCGGAAAGTGATCCAAGTATCCAGTAAAATATCCTGTTCTCAAGGGCTGGCCTGGAATAAAGTAACAGTGCGACAAATGAGGTGGCAAAAAGGGATACAGCTATTCCTGTAAGAAGGAAAACAACAGGTGGAGTCCTTCCCTTCCTCAGTGAAAGAGCATAGACGCCAGATACTACAAGGATTGCGAATATGAATGCAAAAATAGGCAATGTGAAGATTCCAAATACTGTTATGCCGAACACAATGGCAATAACCGCTCCGAGTGTGGCACCACTGGAAACTCCTGTAATATATGGCTCAGATATGGGGTTTCTGAAAATACTCTGGATCACAGCACCTCCCACGCCAAGAGATGCTCCTACAGCGGCTGCTCCCAGTATCTCAGGTTCTCTAAGCTGGGTTACTATGATATAATCTGAAAGCCTGACAGATCCCACATTTATGCCCAGTTGTTCTCCTATGGAGCGCAATATTGTAAAAAATGGAATGTTCACAGATCCTATCCCGAGGGAAAGGGCAAATGATAGAAAAAAAGCGATTACTGAAATTGTAAATAGTGTGTATGTTCTACCATGAACTCCTATAGATTCCCTGACTGATCTGCTCTTAAACATTTACATCCTCATAGATACTCTGAACCTGTGTTGGCTCTGGATTATACTGTAAATTGAAGGGAAATTCCGGCAGTTTCACCGTTACGTGATATACGTTATAGATTAACCATTCTATGGCAAAGATGTTTCTGAAGTTTGGTTCTGAGAAGAGATTTGTGTCAAATGCAGTATAGATTGTGTTGTTCTTATAAGCACTGGTAGAATCAAACGGTTCCCTGTCAAGATCTGACTGGTTAAAACATGTGCCCAGCAGTATTACCTGAGGATTTGAATTAACAATATTTTCATTTGATATCTCATAGAAACCTGATCCATTTGCTATGTTGTTCAGATGTGAGTAATTGAACATGGCATTCACAAATGTACCTTTACCAGTTGTCCAGGTTGCACCATTTTCAACACACATTGCATATAGCAGTGTTTTATTGACAACGCTGACGTTTGAAAACTGGTTTAGTGATTCCTTCATCCAGTTATTGAGAAGGGTAGCATTGTTCTGGTTACCTGTCAGTTCACCGAGAAGGATATTCTGCTGCATTATCTGTGAAAATGTGGAATTGATCCCTGCACTGAGAAATATATAATCAATGCTGGCGTTAAGTAGTTCCTGCACCTCACTTGGTGGATATGAGCTGAATGAAATTACTGCATCTGGTGAAAGGTTCACGATCTGTTCAACACTCATATCTGGATAGCATGTCATGTTTGGTAGATTACTTTTTGGATATGTTGTGTAAGGTCCCTTACCGAGAACATCCTTGAATGCACCAATTGCGTAGAGCGTCGCACTTGCCGCTGGATCAAGTGAAATGATCCTGTTCAAATGGACCCCAGAAACATTTGAATCTACGGTTATTATTCTTCCCTTTCCAGAACCTGAAATGTGTTCATATTCAATAGCCCCAATTGCCGATACAATTACAACAATTACAACAATCATTGCGATCATCTTTGTGCTGCCTTTCATTCCATTTTTAATACTCATATGAAGTCTCCTTTACAAAAGTGAAATTTAATTCATATTTATAAAGTTATCTTCACAACTTCAAAAGGAACTTTCCAAAATAAAAATTCTTTAACAAAAACTTTTAAACGGATAGCTAATACCATAAGTGTGCCAGAATCCTTCACTCAACAATTGAAATATTACGAACTTAAAAAGAGCCAGAAGGCGTTAGTATCCCTCAGTTTTCTATGCCTTTTCAAGGGAAAGGAAACGCTCCTTGAGGATTCGTTGAACAGTATTGTTGATATAGCTGAAGAATCTGGAATGGATTACGAGATAATTATTGTAAATACCACAATGCTACCGATCAGTTCCGTATCTACTGAAGGAATCAGGGCTGAGAAACCTTTGAAAATTGCGGATTATGGATATTATAAGAGGGGGCAGGCAAAGAATGAGGCTTTTAAGAGGAGTACAGGTACCCACATAGTTCTGTTTGACCCAGAAAAGGTCTATGATATCAAATTTTCGGATGTACTGTATAACTTTGTAAATCAGCGGGAAAAGAGGATGTTATTTAGTGAGTTCATAGTTATACCAAGGGAAATCCTAACAGATGTCAATGGATGGAACGATCTTTCTGTTTCAGAGGATCTGGAGCTGTTCGCAAGGATAAGTGAACAGTACAACATCCTCTTCTACATCACAGATGGCCAGGAGTCCATTGAGAGATTCCTGACATACAAGCCAACCCAGATATTTCCATCAAAGGAGTTCCAGCACCTCCTTAAGGAGAGGAAAAACAGGATGATTACAGATCTTTTTGTCGGGTGCAATTATGGGCTCAGGGATGCACTTCTCCTATCTGATAATTCGGCAGGGAAACTGAAGCTAAGAGACTACATCTCACTGTATACCTCATATTTCCTGGTAAAGATAAGAAGATACAATAAGGGCAAGAAGAGTAATTTTACCCGGCTCATGGAATCTATGTTTGAATCGATCATCCTTCAGGAATACGAAAAGGTGAAGGTTGACAGTTATCCCCTTAATATAAGCCTTGGAAAGACAGAAATTCGATATCTTATGACAAAAAGTGACATTTTTCCAAAAATATCAAAAACACTTGATAAAATAATCAACAAGGAGAATTAGATCTTTTCGAAGTCTCTTCCCCTGTCCTGCCTCTTTATCATCCAGCCTGGATAGAGTTCCCTGTCCTCAGAAACATCGTCAAGCCTCTTTACCTGTTCTGCTGTAAGGTTCACATCTAGAGTTTTCATGTTTTCTTCGAATTGCTCCAGTGTTCTTGCTCCTACAAGGACTATTCCCTTCTTGGCTATTACCCAAGACAGTGCAACATTTGAAAGCTTGCAATCCTGTTCCCTGGCAATTTCTTCCGCCACCTCAAGTACAAATCTTGCCTTCTCCTGATCGAATGGCGGGAATACACCCCTATCTCCAAATCTTGTTCCTGCCTTTGCTTCAACGTTCTTGCCATACTTGCCTGATAGAACTCCCCCATGAAGTGGGCTCCACGCAAGTAATGAAAGACCATCATGATTCATGTATGGTAATACCTCCTGCTCTATGTCCCTGTTAAGCAGGGAATAATTCATCTGTGCTGAATGGTATGGCTCAAAATGATTTTC
The DNA here is from genome assembly GCA_023489425.1 of Thermoplasmatota archaeon. The sequence goes on along the minus strand of JAMDCG010000046.1, from coordinate 2,939 downwards.
CCTTGCAACTGAATTGAATATAGCCATCTGCCATGCCTGGAAGTTTGAGAAACCAGGATAATCAATATCCCCTCTTTCAACAAGATCCTGAAGTGTTTCAATGGTTTCCATTATAGGCACATGATAATCAAATGAGTGCATCTGATACAGTTCCACGTGATCTGTTTTAAGTCTTTCAAGGCTTCCCTTGATGGATTCCCTTATATGATGCCTGGTCAACCCTATCTGGTTTATGCCTTTTCCGGTCCTCCCCCTTACCTTTGTTGCTATATGAATTTCATCTCTGAATGATTTGAGAGCCTTTCCCAGTGCTATTTCAGATTCTCCTTCATCATATACATCGGCTGTATCAAATAGATTTATTCCATAGTCATAAGCTCTTTTCACCATTTCGTTTGTCTGATCCTGGCTCAATCCACCTAGCTTCCAGCTGTTCTTGTCACCGAATGTCATTGCACCAAGAGCCATTACCGAGACATATAATCCTGACTTTCCCAGTCTTACATACTTCATAAATGAATAATACAAGTGCATATTAAACCGTTATGACATAATATTTTTAAGGAGAAAAAATCACGGAAAATGAATTCAAGAAAGTTCCTCCTCCTGTTAATCCTCATTTCAATCTTGATTCCTGTTCTTCCCTTTACAGGTAACATTCGCGTAGAAAGTGCCCATTATCCTGTGACCGCAGGAACAGAATTACGCAGTCCAAAAAGCATTTATGTCAACGGGAATCTCACCATAAACAGTGAAAATGAGAATATTGCAAAATGCTACAAACTGGTATTTGAAGATTATAAACAGTCATTTCTTCAAATTAAGGCTAACGTCTCATTTGAGAGTGAGATGATCATAACAAAAAATTCCAATCTAACAATAGATACTGCTTCAGGTGGATATCACATAGGAATATGCGATTCAGATTTCTTCTTTAATGGGTCAATGAATTTTGAAGGTGATGCAATTCATATTTCTGACTCTCGGATTGGTAATAATTGCAGTCATATCAGGATGAAATACACGAATGATACCATGTTGTTCAGGAATTCTACCTTCAGAAATGTCAATAATTCAAAACCCGTTTACAGGGAGACTGGTTATTTTCTGCAAAATTCCCAACCGATCAGTGCCGCTGGTAATTTTTCGTATAATTACATAAGAAACTCTGATTACAAATACCCTGTAAGTGAGGTTAAGTTTGCAGGCAATTTTTCATATAATGGAAGCGGGATTTCTCTTGGAATATCATCCACTTTTGATGATAATTCGATAAGCGACAATGTCAACATCACTAAGGGAACTGGAATCTTTAATTCAACTGTTTTCCTTCAGCACCCAATTTACTTGAGGAACCTTTGCAGTTCTGACCAGAATATCCATATCAGTATACCATACGGCTCAAATCTGACCATCTGGAAATCGTCCATATGTTTCATTTCAAATTCCACACTTAATATTACGGGATTCTCTACGAACTACATAGTGCTGAATGATACCCATCTGGTTTCACTTAACTCTTCGTTTTCTGGTAATTCCTTTCCTTTCACAAACTCTGGCTTCTATGACTTGAAGAAAGAAGGATTTCTGCTACAGAACGGATCAGAATTCATGATGATAGGTTCGCGTTTCTCCGGTAGCTTTCTCACCTGTAAATCTCCAGTGATAACGTTGGGAAATTCCAGTTTCTATTTCCTGCCCATACTGAACGTTATGTACATCATGTACAATGAGTTGCAGTATTACCATCCTGAAGGAATTTATCCGGCAGGGATATCTTCACACAATCTAAACATGAGTTCTGTTATGGATAAACTGGCCTGTTCTCCTGATAATAACAATTCCATAATCGTTCCAGCTTATGAACAGGAGAAGGATGGGTTTCTGAATTCTATATTTTCTTTTGCAATGTTCAACCAAACGCAATATTTCTCCATACCATCTATTGAAGTCTTTAAAAATGGGTATTATACCTACACGAAAACATATCATGATGTTCCGTTTATCAATATTAACTCTGAGGCCTCTTTTAACAACTCATACATTGTTCTGAATACATCTTTAAATGAATCTCTTCCCGGATCCGTGAATTTAACTCTTAATACCACAATAAAAGGTGATAACTACACTCAGAGTTCAAGGCTCGACATAGAAATTCGCTCCATGAATGACTATTCAAGCACTGTCTATATTCCCAGAAAGAGGAGTCTTCATTATGATATCATTGACATAGACTCCCAGGTCAAATACTACAATGGCATAAAAAATATAACTGAGTTTTCCAGTGAAGTGTTCAGTGTTCCACCTCTTTATTCAGTCTTCATACTAAAATCTGTAAATCTTTCCTACGGATTAAATTTCTCTGTTTATATTAATAATCAGGTATATCATAGTACCAATGGAACGATTGAGATCAGAAGCGTAAATGAACTGCTAAATGTATCGATTGTAAATTCTGGGTTCATGGAACCTGTGAAACAAAACATTACAGCTCACCCTGGCCTGACTGATGTTAAATACCAGATGATGACTGGGGATATAATATTCAGGGGGACTATTTCCAGAAACACAACCATCGAGATAGGCAACAGGAAATATGAATACTTAGAGGGTCTTTCTGTTCTCCTGGCCTATGGGAACCACACAATAATACTGAATGATTCCGGAAGAGTAACAGATCTGAAAATTTTCTTACACACTAATTCAACAACTTTTTACCTGTACCAGATCAGTTCAAAACGTCCAGTAGACTGGAATGCTGAAATCCTTCCAATATTAGTTTCTTCCACTGCAGTCGCTTCTATCTACAACCTTTCAAGGAAGAAGGTGAAGAGAATATGCCCTGTTTGTATGAGGGAAATAACGTTTGACCGCAAGCACTCACACAGATGAACTTTTTAATATCTGATGCCGGAAACGCTGAAGTTTTGTGAGGATGT
>JAMDCG010000101.1 GCA_023489425.1 Thermoplasmatota archaeon | reverse complement strand
TGAACCCTTACTGGTTCCTATCCTGTAAATGTCTTGGATGACATGAAGAGCTTCTCTACAGTACCTCTTATCCTCAAATGGAATTTGAAATCGTTTAAGGACATTTCAAACTAAGGGGGCACTTTATGCTATTTACAGAGGCAATTGAAATCAATGTCGATTCCAATCAGGAAAAAAGCAACAAAAATTTTTAATACACAGATATGTATGTATATCTACATATGTCCACCAAAAACATTGCACTCAGAGATGACGTATACAAAAAATTGAAAGAGGTAAAAGGGCCAAACGAGAGCTTTAGTGATGCAATAGAAGAGTTGTTGAAAAGGAAAGGAAGTCTCTTACCTCTTTGGAGTTCATTATCTGAATCAGAGGCCATTGACCTGATTGAGACAGACTTAAAGGCAATTAGAAATGGAGCTAAGATTAGAGCATGATTCTTTTTGACACTTCAGCCATAATAGATTTCTTAAAAGGTGGAGTGAAAACCAAGTCTATAGTGGAGGAAATAGAGAGTAATCGGGAGAGCGTATATACTACAGTAATTTCTCAATATGAACTATTTACCCCAGTTTTTCACAAGGGAATGAAAGTTGAGGAGAGGAATATTAGGAGTTTTCTCAGACGATCTATTGTATTTCCACTTGATCAGAATTCTGCCGAAGAGGCATCTCGCATAATGGGAAGACTATTTAAACTTGGTCTTCCAATTAATGCACTTGATACTCTGATAGCTGGCATTGCGATCGAAACGGGAACAGATAGAATAGTTACACTTGATCGAGATTTTATACAGATTGCAAAGGTAACTGACCTTGACATGATAATCATATAAAACTTCAGATGGAGTAACTTGATACATTGCCACTAAATCCTGAACCTGAATCTTTAAGGAAATAGAAAGTTTCCAGATAAATCAATTTCTCCTCTCTAAAGACGCATATGTTTGTAATTATTAATCAGCAGGTCTGAGGTTAAAATCCATCCGATGGCTCTTTTCTTACTTTCCGAAGTTTCATACATTCAACAAAGGTCCATTTACAATGAAATTAATTGTATAATCTAAACTAAAACAATATATCCCGAAAAAAAGGTTGAAGCAGATTACGAATAGTTAGACCTTAAAAAGAGGTTCCACCAGAAGCTATCTGAAGTATGCATGAAAACAGAAAACGGATGAAATAAAAAAACGTTTGAAAAATTCATATTAGTCTTTAAAATACCTTTAGCTAGCACTAACACACTGGATAGTTGTTAACGAAGTCATTTTCTCAAGGCAATCAGCATTGCTTGCTGGTAGAAGAATAAAGCCGGAGTTTATATATTCTCTAGTTATGGACGAAGGGTAAAGCAGATGAGTGGTGACGGAGTTCAAAAGAAAGGCACCTATTGTAAATCCGATGCTTCAGGCGTTATCCCCAGGGTGGACCCGGCAAAATGTGAAGCGAAGGGTGAATGTGTAAAAGTCTGCCCATATGAGGTTTTTGAAATCAGACCCAGAACATCCAGTGAAATTTCAGGTCTGAATTTTCTCGGACGCATAAAAGCAAGGGCTCACGGAAACAGGATTGCCGGCACTCCTGGTCTGGACAGATGTCACTCTTGCAGCGATTGCGTTACGGCATGCCCTGAGAAAGCAATAAGATTGGAGCCGAGAAACTGATGGCATCCCGCGGAGCCATCTTTACATGAACCGGATACCAACAGGAAAGGCAACAGCTGATCCATGCATATGATGAATCACATTGGGAAATCCTCGAAATGACCGTCCCGTTATGAATGAAGCCTGTATAAACAATATCATCCGGAATAAGAAATGGCAGCTTCATTCTTTATTGACTTCCCTGTCTGAGTTTCTAGATAATATCTGTCTGCTCTCTATGGATTTTTTGCTAAATTCAAATATCATTTTCTGGATTACTATCTGGAAACTCTTTCATAGTGTTATTCCCGAAAGGTATGAGAGTATGATCCTCAGGAAGAAGCCAGATGTGCCATCGTAACAATTCGGCAGGTAAATCCTCACCACGAAGGTCATGGTTTAGACAAAAATTCAGTTTCAATAATACAGGGAGAGCTTATAAACGAAATTGATGGCGATCTAGGCAAATGGATAAGTTCTGTCCAGGTTTTTCCTTATTTGGTCAAGGAGAATTCCAAAAATGATTTGGATACTAGTGGAATCAATGAAATGGATCGTTATGATTAAATTCTAAGATGAGGATTCTAATCTTTACATCATAAGGGAGATTCTTCTTCCTTTCCTCGCACATATAATAATATCTAACTTTAAGTCTATAAATCCTGGTTCAATATATTGGGAGACACTTCTGGTGATATATTTTTGGTTATTTTCATCTATAAAATTATACTTTTTATTATCCACATCAAAAAAAGTAATATTCTTTTTAAGCATACCATGCAGAATTCCATAATAAATAAAGAAAAAATTTGATGATCTGAATATAATGATTGAAAGTTTAGGAGTATTCTCTTTGATAGGTATAATTACCGGAGTTCTAACAGGAATTACAGGCTCAAGTGGTGTAATTGTTGTTGTTCCCGCAATGACTTTTCTGGGATATAGTTTCCATATTGCAGTTGGCACTAGTCTTCTAGTAGATGTGATAACAACTTCATCCGTTGTTTATGTGTATACCAGGGGAAAGAGAATTGACTGGAGGATAGGATTAATTCTGGGTGGTGGAGCCCTTATAGGTGCTCAAATAGGTGCACACGTAGCAATTTTCATAAGTGACAGACCACTTGAAATAGTATTCACAATAATGGCATTATTGATGGCAGTGCAATCCTTTAGAAGGGCAAAGAAAGGTCTTTCTCTGACCAGGAAGCAGATTTCTCATCCATATCTGGCAGGATTGGTAATCAGTATACCAATAGGAATATTAACAGGCACTCTTGGAACAAGTGGAGGAATTATGTTCATTGCAGTAATGATGATTCTCTATTCCATGGATCCGAAAACTATGGTGGGTACTGCAACATTAGCCATGTTTGTATCTGCCATAAGCGGATCCACAGGTTATTTCCTTCTCAATAGTATTGACATTTTTGGAGGTATACTAATTGGAGCTATCTCCCTCATTTCTGGGTTTTATTTTGCCAAACAGGCACTCAAGATGAAGGATAGCACCATATACTATTTTCTTGGAATAGTTTTTATCGGTGTTTCTTTACTTGAAATCATAACTATACTAAGGGTATAGACAGGTGACTCTTTCTTATGAAAATTAATATTATTCCAGATCATGACGATAGAAATGTTTAAGCAATAACAACTTTCAAAGTATAAAAAAAATAAAAGGGGCTGGTTTTAACACTTTATTTCAGGTGATGTTTCTTAATAGAATTATTTTTTAAAATTCAATATTATATTCCTGATCTGATACTTTCCATATTCTATGGAATCATTCACTTTTCCTCTTTTATCTTCCAGCATATTAGATTCTTCAAGGCCAAATTTATGTTTACTTGAAATGTCCAGTTTTCCTCCATTTTCAAGTGCATATGACCTCAACAGTACACCCTTTCCATTCTCGGTCTCCTTTATGTTCTCAATTATTATATCATCCTCTGTTACTTTTAGTAACTGATCATTATATTTCATATTGGTTTCGCCTGCATGATCAATGACTATGGGTGGATGGAAAACAAAGTTCAGTTCTCTGTAAACCTTTTTGTAGTCCTTCTCAGGAAGAATGAAAAATGTAACTTCTGTCTCTTTACCATCTGAAAATGGATTCGGGTACAGTGGTGCTTTCAGGAGACTAATGCCCAGTGTATCATTTACGAAACTGTAACCATGTAGCTCCCTTGCTACGATAGAAAAACCCTTTGATTGATCAGACCAGTTGACAAATCTTAGGGCAGGGAACTCAAACTTTGCCTTATTTTTATCATCAGAGAAATCTCTTTCAACCATTCCAAAGGGAATTTCACACTTCAGTGTTTTGCTTTTAATTTTTGAATTTATGAAGAATTTTACCAGTTTTTCTCTGTTCCTTAGATTTATTCTATTTCTTACCTCAATAAAACTATTGTTAGGGTTCATTATGAACCTCTGCTCAATAATTGAATCATCCTCATAATATATTTTTACAGATACTATTGTGTTAACGCCATCCTGCTTGAAATCCATACTCTTTGTCTTTTCGCTTAATAAATTTCCTGGGTTTAGAGTATCAAGATCTATATTCCAGGCATCAAATCTACCTGGCACATCCTCCAGCACTGCCAGATGACCACTAAAAATGATTCCTCCATCTCTTTCCACTGTTATATTACAGTTATCATCAACAATGAAGCTGTAATATTTTCCCTTTATGAAAACAGAATTCTTATCATTCTTAATTTCGAAGTCATTCTGGGAATTACTATTTACACTCAATGGCTTATCATTCAAATTTAGAGTAAAACTTGGAACTGATAAACTGATGTTTTGGCTTGATTCTTCCTTTCCAGATTTTTCTGATATGTAAATTGTGTTTCTTCTTAGGTCTATGGTAGAATTAATGTTATACTGACTTGTGTTAACAATCATGTTTCCAAATGGAATTTTCATCTCTTTACAGTAGGCCTTTAAGTTCTCATTGATAAATGATTCCGTATTTCTTATGGCCCTATCCAGATCAGAAAAAGCCTCATCGTATGCATAATAATTAGCAGAACCAGGTAAAACATCATGAAATTGGGCAGTGAGTAATGTCTCCCATTCCTCTGATAGATCGTTGTGTTGATGGCTTATATTATGAGAGTTTAGAACTGATTTTATAAAATCGCAGGCAGTAAGTCTGTCTTCCAGTAATGCTACTCTTCTCTTTATTCCGTAATTTGTAGTATAAACGCCCCTATGGGTTTCAACATAAAGCTCACCACTTACCTCAGGTGCATTTTTGGAATTATTCATAACATCTTTCAGAAACTCTTCCTGCTTCAATTCTGGTTTAGCATTTTTGGCTACCTCGGGAAGGAAATCAAGTAGTTCCAGCATCTCGGAATTTGGTCCACCTCCACCATCTCCATATCCGAACTGATATACATATGGATCATCAAAATTATTTACATTGCTTAAAACCCTGTTGATCTCATCAAATTG
>JAMDCG010000070.1 GCA_023489425.1 Thermoplasmatota archaeon | reverse complement strand
TGACTGGATACTCTGAGAGAAAAAGTGCCATCACTTTTTAATCTCAGAACCATGTATTTCCTTTTCCCTCTTACTTTTATAATCTCGACTTTGATCATCTTATTTCCTGTACAGAGGAAAGGATAATTACAGGGTAAATAGGGTTTTTCAATGCTTTTACCATAATCAACCTCCACTTGGTACTTACTACTTCTTTTCGAAAATTAGTTTCATCAATTCAGCATAGGTAGAATATGCCTCTTTTCCCTTATCAGTAATTGTTACTGAGATACTGGGGCCTTTCCTCTTAAGAACAGTCTTCACAGAAACCAATCCACTCTCCTGAAGTTTATCAAGATGATTGCTCAGACTACCCTTTCCACAGGATGTAACTGCCATTAGTTCCTTGAGATTCATCCTTCCGTTGATTGCCAGTGAGAGCAGTATTATCAGTCTTGCAGTGGACTTCATAACTGGTTCCTTTAAGTTATTTCCCAGTTTCTCAAGGAGCTGTGCAACTCTCTCATCACCCAATTCAATCAACCCTTAGACTTTCATCTGCTCCATTCACCATTTTCCTGTAGTCTCTCAGGGAGATGTATCCAGATAGGAACCACATGGCTGAAGAAACCAGCCATAGTAGTCCGTATACCACATAGCCATAGTTAAGGAATAAGGATACTGTACTCGACACAGCACTGAAGAGAAAGGCCCCAGATGACAGATAACCCTCAAATGGAAACTTTCCCATGCTTTGTTTTATACCGCTCAGCATACCAATATAAATCAGTACTAATACAAAGAAAAGTCCAATCACTCCTTCTGGGTATTTCAGAATACCTGAGGCAAGGAAAAGAATTAGGATGAAGAGCAACACGTTGATGGATATGCTCCTAATTTCGTTTCTCCTGTTTTTCCCTTTAAAACCAGAGTTTATCTGTCCTATCATATAGGCTCTCCTGAATAAAGTCATCGTAACAAATATTGCAACTATGAAAACGATTCCGTAGGCAGTGAAAAAAAGTATATCCTGATATACTGTGTTGGATATATTTTCCAGAGGAATATATATTGTTGAAAAAAGTGTAATCGCTGTTGCCCAGATCATATAGTAAAAACCCCATGTCTTCTTGAGTATCCTCCTGTCCAGCCTTACTGCATCCATGCTGGCAGTTTTTATCTGATCTATTGCCTGAGTTAATTCATTTTCAGTCACACTCTCCTCGCCTCCTCAATAGATCTGTACTTTATCCTCTTCACGAGAATCATATCCAGTCCCAACAGGGCAAGTACCCATATAGCCATAGACCCCAGCAATAGATAACCGTTTACGTTTCCACCTGCTAATGTCACCATGTTAAGTGGAAGTTCTCTTCCATAGAATGCCTGTAGGAACAGTCTCAGAATAGCAGTAAAGGGTGAACCATAGACAATATATGACGGAAGGCCCACATCGAGAGCACTAAGTCCGAACAAATAGGATAATAGCTGCGGCAACAGCATTACAAATGATATATTTTTAAGACCAATGTAGTTGTTTGCTGCGATTACGAAGAACACTGCGAGCAGTAACATAAATACTCCTGTTAAAACAAAAAGTCCTATGGTCTCCGGTACTTCCACAGGATAGATCAAATATCCGGCCCTTAGGCTGAAAACAATAATTATAAGTGCTGTAAGAACAGCTCCAATAATAAGACTCACTATGGCAGAAGATACCACAAAATTGTAAAGGTAATTAAACGGTTTCAAAACTGTAAATTTGAAGGAATATATTAGTGAGGAGTTTGCATAGTATACTGAATAGGCTATGGAGGTAGAGAGCACTGATCCGGCTATAAGTCCTATAAACGCAAACCATCCTGAAGTGTATTCCAGGCTACTGTTGTGTGTAGAAAAGCTGGAGGTACCATCAAGCAGGTAAGCCCCCATTACTATCCAGAAGAACATGAAGCCTATGGACCATCCCAGGAGCGACTTATTTGTGAGAAGGCTTTTTATGTAATATCTGGCTATCATAGGGACACCTCATCAAAGAGAGAATTTAGATTACTGACAGATGAAATTGGGACATCTCCACCATTAATTGTTATGGAAAATTTTCCAATATCAGATTCGATCAATCCCAGGTTTCCAGGAACATCTCCTTTCGATATGTAAAGTTCTTTCAGCATACCCGTATTGAATTTACCGTAAATTTGCCCATCAAGTATGAAGTAGAGGGACCAACCATCAAGATAATTCAGCAGGTTTAATTCATGAGTGTTCAGAAGGATATCCGATTTCACTTCCTTCAGTAGTCTTATCAATTTTATCCTTCTTGACTGGTCAACATTATCGAAGGGTTCGTCCAGTAGTATTATGGAAGGAGAAAAGCTCATGGCAAGAATATTTCCTATCATCTTCTGTTCTCCAGAGCTAAGCTGGAAAAGTTTCTTCCTTAGAATACTTCCAAGCTGAAAATGATCAATCAGTTTTAGGACATTTGAAGGATCACTATTTTTTAGTTCTGCAAAGATCCCAATTGTGTCATAAACTGTTCCATCCATTAATTTGTAAACATCGGCAAGATTTGTTGAAAGACCAAGGTAATCATGAATTTCATTCGTATCCACACCATCAACCGTGACTTCTCCCTCTGTTTTTTCAAGAATACCAAGAATAAGTTTTATAACGCTTGTTTTTCCAGAACCATTAGGTCCAATCATTACAGCCTTTTCCTTTCCAATGGAGAAACTTATATTCTTGAGTGCTAACCTCTTTTCAGCACCCGCATATGAGGCTGTTACATTATGGATTTCAATCATAAACATGAAATATCATGGAATGTATTAAAAAGGTATATAAGTTCAAAATTTGAACCAATAGCACTTAGAAAAATAAAAAAAGTTATTGAAAATATGGTTTACCAGATGAATATCTTCTTATCCAGTCCCTTCTTGACCTTGGAAAGTTCAACAAATGAGGAATCAAATTTTTCATGATTCATAACAGGTATGGAACCCCTGAACACATTGGGAGAATGTGGATCTATGGATATTCTTCTCCTGATCTCTGGTTCCCTGTTGTTTCCTCTCCATATCTGAGCCCAGGATAAAAAGAACCTCTGCTCCGGTGTGAAGCCATCTATCTTCTTATTAAGTTCTGGGTTTTTCCTCAATCTTCTCTGTAATGCTTCAAACGCAATACTAACCCCGCCAAGATCTGCGATATTTTCTCCAAGAGTAAGTTTTCCGTTAACATGGAGACCAGGTAAAACCTCAAGAGAATCGTATAATTTTACAACCTCGTCTGCTCTTTCTGTAAATTTCTTTGCATCTTCCTCTGTCCACCAGTCCTTTAGGTTTCCATCCATATCATATCTTCTTCCCTGATCGTCAAACCCATGGGTAATTTCATGTGAGATAACTCCTCCAATTCCACCATAATTTACCGCATCATCCATGGTAGCATCAAAGAATGGTGGTTGAAGTATACCTGCAGGGAATACTATCTCATTTTCTGTTGGGGAAAAATAGGCATTTACTGTTGGAGGGGTCATTAGCCAGAGTTCTTTGTCAACCTGTTCACCGATTCTTGATGCCTCTCTTCTAAACTCAAAATTTTCAGATCTCATAACATTCCCAAGAAGATCATCCTTTCTTATATCAATGGACGAATAATCAATGAACTTCGATGGATACCCGATCTTTGCCCTGAACTTACTGAATTTTTCAAGTGCCTTTTTCTTTGTTACATCACTCATCCAGGGCAAATTCTTAAGTTTCTCCTCAAAGACAGATCGTATATCATCTACCATTGTTTGCATTCTTTCTCTTGCTTCCTTACCAAATTCCTGTTCCACATATAGTTCTCCAAGAGCCTCACCTATGGATCTGTCTACAATATTCACTGCTTTTTTCCATCTTTTTTCTGGCACTTCCTGTCCCAGTAGTTTCCTGTTGAAGAAATCAAAATGTTCCATCTCAGCGGCCTCGTGTAAATAAGGTGCAGCGTAGTTAATTGTGTTCCATTTGAGATACGTTTTCAGGTCTTCCAGAGAAAACTCTTCCAGCATTTTTTCCACGGCATCAAGAACTTCAGGCTGCCCAACAACTATATATTCAGTTTTAGGTACCTTGGAAATTTCCAGGTATTTTACAAGGTTTAACCTGCTGAACTTTTTATTTAGTTCACCGTACGGAATTCTATTATAGTTCTTTTCAGAATCTCTTAGATCTGCCTGAGGTCTGCTTGCCTTTGCTATGTAAGTTTCTATTTTCATTACCTTTTCTGCGGAATCCTTTGACTCCATAGGGGAGTATCCATACATGGTAAACATGTTCTGCATATGGGCTACAAACTCATCCCTTGTCTTCTGGAATGAATCCTGAATATAATAATCCCTGTTTGGCAGTGAAAGTCCACCCTGATAAATATAGAATGCGTAGACCGAACTGTTCTTTTCATCTGGCATTGAAAAGACTGAAAAGAAATTTCCTATGCCATTTGAATGGAGGTATTGAGAAACTTTCACCATCTCATTTTTATCCCTTACTTTGTTTATCTTTTCCATTATGGGCTTTATGGGATCAAATTTTTTCTCCTCCAGTTTCTTCTGATCCATTATGGAAATATAGAAGTCACCGACCATTTTTTCTATACCTCTTTTCTTTCCATCATCAAGCGCACATTTTTCAAGTATCTTTCCCAGGATGTATATATTTCTGTCTCTGAGCTCCATGAATCCTCCCCATGAGGATTTGTCAGGAGGAATTGGGTGTGTATCTATCCATTTTCCGTTAGCGAATCTGAAAAAATTCGCCATTGGGTCTTCGTTCGTATCCATGTTTTGGATGGAAAATTTCGCTTCTTCCGGCCTTTCTTTAGGGTCTATCTTTTCAATAAAACTATTACCAGCCATGTTACCTGTATCCACTAATTCCATTATAACTCTTATCTGCTTTAATTAACGTAATCACCGGCAATAGAATCGTATTTCTGCATTTCGAGATTAATATAAAATATTATATGATCTAAGGAATATATTTTTTTAAAATTTACGGCACTCACTATATAAAAAATATAAGACATGTTTAGATTACCAAAGATGATTCTTTCAATAGACGGCGGAGCCACAAAAACATGTGCACTTCTTTTCGACGAGGGTTCCATGAAGTTATTATCTGTAGGTCTGGCTGGACCATCTAACTTTACAGCTGTACCTGAAACTACAGCCTCAGAAAATATACGAAGTGCAATTAAACAGATAGAAAATAAGAGTGGTATTAGTAAATCTGACAAGGTAAGAATTATAATAGGATTAGCAGGAATCGGAGATTCAACAGGAGCAACAGAACGGGGAGAAAAAATGCTAAGGAGCATTTTTCAAAGAGAAGACCTGAGGATAGAGAATGATGGACTTGTTGCATACCGAATGTCAAACATGTTCAGTGATGGAGTAGTGTTTGCACCAGGTACTGGTAGTGTTGGCATGTTCCAGAAAGATGGAAAAATAAAAAGGATTGGTGGTTGGGGATGGTTTGCTGGTGATGAGGGTTCAGCCTCATGGATAGGAAAAGAAGCAATCAGAACCGCGGAAAGGCAGATGGATGGAATACTGGAAGGAACTGACTTTGTTGACCTTGTGTCAGGGCATTTCGGTGAGGATTTCAAGGAAGTTGTGGGTTCACTTGAAAGAGATCGTAGCAAGAGAAAGGTAGCATTGCTAAGTCCAAAGGTAGTTGAAATGGCCAGAAATGGGGAAAAATATGCCATGGAAATCATTAACAATGCAGCGGACTATGATGCGATGATCGTGAACTCAATGCTCAAATTTTTCGATGAATGTCCTGAAGTTTCTGTACTTGGAGGCACAATGATTGCCGGGTCCATAATCAGGGAAAGGATTTCTTCCAGTGTCAGGTGCAAAATCAAATTTTTCAACGGATATCATGTTGCAGTGGGAGGTATAGTACTGGGTTTAAATGAACAGGGAACCGCAATAAATAACGCAATGAGAGATGGTATAATTAAGCAACTGGATGAAACAATCAAGAATTTTGACCATGAAACAAGGGTTAATTCACTGGGATACTGAAAACAAATAATCTCAATATATTAAATGTCTTTAAGTGAAACAAATTTTCATATGGTGTTGAAAAATATATAAAATAAACTAATAAAAAACTTTATTATATATGTGACATATTTCAATAGTTTCCCATGAATGCTGTCAAAGACATATTAAATTCAATTCGCTCTAAAATGAAGCCAAGGGTGATCATTTCTCTTTCATTGATATGTGTATTGATCTTTCCGGCTATTCTAATAGAAAACAGTTCCATTCCAACAAGTGACTCAAACATGTACCTTCTAAGCTGCCCCAATGGTGTGAGAGACACATTCATAGGATTTTCCAATCTAAGCAGTAGCACTCCTCAGACATATTACTTACTAAATAACAAACTGGATCCCGGTGTGAATTTGTCATTGAAACTTAATGTGTCTGTACAAGCCCAAAATCTAATCGTCAAAAACTACAGTTCCTTCAATATATATTTCGCGAAAAAGACTGGTAATCAGGGTAATTTCACTTTAAACAATTCATATATAAAGTCACTTTCACCAAAGGTGTATGATAACAAGGAATATTCAATTTTAGCCTACTGTGTAGAAAACTATTCCGTTCTTAACTCTAAAGGGTATCAGTTGGCAAACCAGAAGGATGAGAAATTCGACTTCAGCGTTGATCAAATAATAAATACGAAAAATAAAAGCAAAACAAGCAACATGTACATAGCTTACCTTCCCTCTTATCTATTAGGATATTATGGCCTTTCTCCGGTCATTTTGGTTCAGGGACCCAAGGGGGGAATTTATAACCTATCTTACCACCTGTACAATCCTCAGCAAAATAATTCAGTAGGAGCAATGGTATATCTGGGAAATTATTCATACAATAAGATTTATACATTCAACTCTAACGAGCAGATGGTTCTTTCAATGAATGAAGCCTACAATGTAACGTTCTTTATTAATGGCACATCAATGAATACTAATTTTAGAAGCAGTATTTTTTCCTCCTCACTTACAGTAATTTCACTGCTGGGATTACTCGGCAATACAGGCTCTGAGATAATGCTGCTGGTAACCGTATTTATGGTGTTAATGCTATTTGTACCAATGTTCAACCCCTCTGTTTATAAATATTATCTGTCACTGCCCAGGAAGAGGTGGCACACAGTAATGATTGAATTCACCTCATCTATAATCACCATGTCAATATTTGAAGGGTTTGCGTTTCTTGCCACATATGTCATTTCAGAAGCAGTGTTAAAGTATTCTCTTTCAGGTCTTGCATTTCTCTATATCTATTTATTTAGTCTTGCGGCATATACCGTATTTGCATCAATTTATCTCCTTGTAGGTGCCTATTTCATCGGCAGATCAGCTCCTAAAACATTTCTAACATTATTTTTGGTATTGGGATATCCTATAATCTATTCTTTCCTGCAAACCATACTTGAAATTGGTTCTTTATCGCCATTTTATACAGGTAACTCTCTGTTTAAGCCAGTACTTGATAACATCAGAACCCAGAATGTGATAACTGGCATATTACCTGTGCTCAATGTAGAGGAGCTGAATAGCTATTTCCTTAGAAGTCCAACGAGCGGAGTTGTAATGTTGAATCATCTCTCAATTTTTGACCTATCTCCCATAATATTCCTATCATCCATAGTAGGAATCTCAGTGGCCTTATTTTACCTGTCAATCAGAAGATATTACAGGTATTGAAATATAGAACAGGGAAATATAAACCTCTTCACATGTCAGGTCATTAGAATCTCCCTATTTTTTATATGGCATCAGTTTTTGATTTAAACAACAAAGCCTATGTTAAACCTTTCAGATTTCCTGAAGATTTGTTGCTACGTGTTATTTTCAATACAAAATCACGAAGCTTTCTTGATATTACTGAAAATCCCCTTTTAATCTTAAAGTCATTTGCATCCATTATCAGACTATCACAGTATATCTTGCAATTAACTTCTTGATGTTACTCGACCAAAGATCGTAGATGGTTTCGCATCAATCCCAAGCCCCCTAAGATTCCCGCAGTAGTCAAATTAGTGCTGTTTTATTTCATTTTTAAGATTAGATACAAACTCCTTGAGTTATCAAAGTCTGTCTTTGAGAGTAAAGGATAGGTTTATTATGCACCTATAAGTAATAACTCGATGAAAAAGAGCATCTATGCAATTACTACTGTTGGCATAATTTCTATAGTTATTCTGGTTATCAATATTCTTGCTTTCTTGAACAACGATGTTACTGAATATTTATACATACTGGACATGGTATATGTTATTGGGAACAGTGCACATCTTGTTGCTTTATCACTCTCCTCAAGTGGGCTAGATATAAGTGCACAAAATAGGAAATAATACATAGAAGTAAATACTTAAAAAAGCAACACAGAGAAAATTTAGATGTTATAGTTGCTTTTATGTGGTTTATTATTAATGATAAATGATCTTAACAGTGTTATTTCCGACGCTAAAGGCATAGTAGTTTATGACCCAATCACTTACATTTTTAGCAATATTCTCGTTCCCAAATTCATTTCCCATTTCTATACCCATCAATGTATGATTTAACATGTTTTCTTTTGAAACCGACCCACCAAAGGCTATAAATTTTGAAATATTCAAGGAAATATTTGATTCTCTTAATACTTCCGGATTTGTAAGAACAAAGGAAACGGTTGGCCAGGCATTGGCCTTACCAAACCAAACTGCCCACTGTGCATTGTATGTTTTATGGTTGAAGGTAATATTTGAGTTGAAAGTCCCTACTTTTTCCCCAATTGGCTGATTATCCTGACAATACATCCATATCATTACTTCTAAATCATTCTGATTCGGATCAACGTTTGGAGTGGGATTTTCCTCAAGCCAAAGATCGTAAGAAAAATCTATGGGAATTGACGAAGGAGATAAATTAGTAAACGAATAATTCACTGTAGAGTCAAAGGTTAAATTCCTAAACTGTGAGAACTTCATAGGAAATTCAATATCATTCGATTGCTTATTTCCAAACATTTCATCCTCCAGATTATATCCATAGGCTATCTCAGGGTATCCCAGAATGGTATCGTAATTACTTTTTACGTTTGAAAATGTGGAATTCACATACAGGACTCCACTATCCTCAACTGTCATGTTTGTATTCCCATCGGCTGATTTTAAGTTCCAAAGATCAGTTCCAATTGCACCGTATTTTAAGGGAACATAATTATACTGGTTATATGCCGTGCCAATCACTTGAGCCAGATACTTAGGGTGGTTGCTTGAAATTGGTGGTGGGGAAGTTGAATTATTCTTACCTGGAGGTGAAGTGGGTGGAATGATCACTGATACAGGTTTTGTTTTTTCATATCCGTAATAAAAAGCAAGAACTAATAAAAGTACCACAAAAACAGTTATTACAACCTTCAACTCTTTCTTCATCCTTTTCCATCTACAGAACTCTATGGAATTTAATAGATAATAACTTAACTTTATATTAAAACGGGTAGTAAATTAAAAAAGGAATAGGAAATTTTTTAGAATAATCTAATATTTCTATGATAAAAATCAGCTTAGTAAATTTGAGTAGGGGAATATAAGGAAATGAAAATTAAAAACAATAACTAAGGTGAATAAAAATGAGAAAATCAAATTATAACTATTGGAAAGTGTATAACTTATTGTTCAATTCATACCTGAATCCAAATATAATTAGAAATTTAAAACCAAATCTCGGATAGTATACTACCAAACATGAGTTTTATCAAGATATATATAGATTCTTTAAGTATCAAACACAATGAAACTCAAAAAAGTATTAATCATATTCGTAGCATCTGTGATGATAGCATCTGCCTTTTATGGTGCTATTCAGTCAGGGCCAGTACCAGGAAAAGGAAGTTTGTCAGATACAAGTTCTGCAAGCGCGTCTAGTGTGACAAGTAATTCTTCTACATTGAATATGGGGTTACTGTTGAGTGATTATGCATGGTCAACATTAAACCCATTCACGACTACATATTCTGCTTCTGGTTTGAACTATCTGTTTTACACACCACTGGTCACAATAGGATATCCACCTGAAGCAGGTATTCATGCAGGCTTGCTGAAAACATGGAGTAGCAACCCATCATATACAGTGTGGAACTTAACACTTAGGTCAAATTTGAAATGGGACAATGGCCAACCAATGACTTCTACTGATTTAGCATTCTCTCTTAATCTATACAATAACAGTGCAACGGATACAGCAGATTATTTTGGAGCAACTATGGTTCACAATGCAACCATAATAAACAGTACAACAGTACAGCTCGTGTTCAAGAGTTCTTATCCCTCGCTTTTAAATTTTTTAGCTGGTGGAGAAGCGGACATGGTTTATGCCCCTTCATTTGAAAATATTCCTGCGTCTCAATTAGCAAGCTTTACGAATGAGAAAAATATAGTATTGGATTCCCCGTATGTAATAACTAACTATACAACTGGTGAAAACCCATTGATTTTAACAAGAAATCCATATTATTATCAGGGTCAGCCATACTACAAATATCTGAAAATAATATTATTCGACTCCACAACAGCAGAAATATCCGCTCTCTCTTCTGGAGAAATCCAAATTGCATGGGATGGAGGATCTTACACAAGTGCAAAGGCATTCAAGGTGCCTGGATATTCCCTTCACACACTTGTCCCGTCAGGGGAGGAGGTAATAAACCTCAACTATATGCAATATCCAATGAATATGACCAGTGTAAGACAGGCACTTGCGTATGCGGTTAACAGAGAAACATTGGCCCATCTTGGGTATGGTAGTGAAAATTATACTCTTCTAAACTATGCCACTCTAACCAGCCAGTACGACCAAATGCTTGGACTGACGTCAAGCCAAATCCCCAATTACACACAGAGTCAATCCAAAGTTGATTCCCTTATGGAAAGTTCAGGCTTCAAGCTGGTAAACGGATACTGGGAGAATTCTACAGGAAGCACAGTTACAATAAAGGTAATTTATCCAAACTATGAAACTGGAGCAACAGATATCTCTGTTGAACTTTCAACAATGTGGGAAACAGCAGGTTTTAAGGTGCAGCTTACTCCGCTTACCACTACTGACTTTACAAGCACATTAGCTTCTGCAGATCAACCAACTTATGGCGCAGCAGTTTGGGATGGATATGGATTTGGAATCCCGTTGAATTCATTCATCACTAACATATACACTTTCTTCTATGGATATCTAACACCAGCCTTTGATAAGTCTTTGGGAACAAGTGCATCAGCTCTATATGGTACACATCTGGTTAAAAATGGAACCCTTGCAGATGTAATTGAGGACTACATAAACGCTTCAGCATATCCTTTTGACACCCCACGCAGTAATTACTGGAATCGAGAGTTAGCAATGAACTTTGCAAATCAGGTGCCAATGATTCCTCTCTATTATACTACTAATTTTGAAGAAGCTAGCAATTCTGTGTACTGGGGAAATGCAACTAACCACACTGGAATCTTCGACACACAGTCACTGACAATGCCTCAGTTTTGGGATGGGACTCTTATGGTTGTGCATCCTATAATAACTAAAAGCACCTTCTCTGATATTGATTTATATATAATCGTAGCTTTTGTTGTCATAATAGCAGCAGTTGCAGTAGGTGTTGGTTATAACATAAAGAAAAAGAAAAACAAGGAAAAAGAGGATTAAACCTCATAAAATTTTTAAATATAAATATTTTAACAACAAAATAATTTAAAAGAAGGGAGATAACTTGGCAGGTTTGAAGCAGAGATACAGCAGAAAATATATTGTTAAGAGAGTAATTGGGACAGTCATAGTTTACTTTGCCGCGGTGATTTTGATATTTGTTATTGAACATTTAATGCCAGGTAACATTGCCTATGATTTCGTTTCCAGGCTAATTGCAGAAAACCCTCATATTTCTTACCAGCAGGCCTTACAGGAAATTGAATCTGAATATGGGTTAAATCTCCCAATTTATGATCAATTTGTGATCTACATCAGAAATGTATTGTTTACATTCCCACCTAACTTTGGAACTTCATTTGAGTATTTGAATGATCCAGCCATGAATATTGTACTTAGGGCATTACCATTTACACTTTTATTGATAGTAATCTCTCAGTTGATAGCATGGGGTGTTTCAATATTCATTGGTGTAGAACTGGCTATAAGGAAAAATAAGCAAACCGATAAAGCTTCCGTACCTTTACTTTACTTTGTATACAGTATCCCAATTTTCTGGCTTGCTTTGATCATGATTCTTGTTTTCAGTCTATATCTTCATATTTTCCCAGCTATAGTTCCATTTTCGTATGGGTCCCCAATTTCTACTATATTATATGGGATGACTCTTCCCATAATAGTGGTAGTTATTTCAACAATTCCTAATCATACTCTTATAATAAGAAGTGCTACCATAGATTTTTTGAAGAGTGATTTCGTTACCGCGTTAAGAGCTGAGGGTCTAAAGGAGTCAACATTCAGGATGAAATTAATTAGAAATGCCCTACTTCCTTCAATAACTCAGTTCTTTATGCAGTTTGGCTATTTGATTGGAGGTATATTTATAATTGAATCTCTATTCTCATTACCGGGAATGGGTACTGTAATAATTACCGCTGCTCTGGAATATGATTATCCCGTAATAGAGGCCGGTCTTTTCGTAACGTCAGTGGTGATGATCCTTTCTAATTTAGCAGCAGATCTGTTATATCCACTTCTGGATCCAAGGGTTTCATACATTTAATAAAGGTGAAAAATTTAATGATTGAAAATAAAATTAACGGAAAAATTAAAGCGACCCTGAAATCATTAAGGAAAGAGAATGGAATACTGTCACTTCTTTTCCATGATAATTATTTCAAAATTGGTTTTATAATACTGGCTTTTTTCGCCATACTCGCTCTCATTTCCTTTTTCTATCTTCCATACAATCCTATTGCATCTACTGGTCCACTGTGGTCTCCCCCGTCCCTATCTCATCCCTTTGGAACATCTGCTTCTGGACAGGATCTTTTTAGTCAGTGGATGTATGGTTCTCAACCAACTCTCTTTGTTGCATTTCTATCAGCAGCAATTGCAGCCTTATTTGGAGTTGTAGTCGGCCTATCCGCAGGATATTTTGCAAGAGCAGATGAGCCTTTAATGAGATTTGCTGATATCTTTCTGATATTACCTATACTCCCCTTACTCATAGTCATTTCAACATTTGTTAGGCCAACAAATTTTACAGCCTCCGTAATAATCGGAGTTTTATCATGGCCATGGATGGCCAGGACTGTAAGATCAACAGCTCTTTCAATCAAGCAATCTCCTTTTATAGAGGTAGCCATAATGAGTGGAACTCCAAACAGATATATAATCAAAGATATATTTTCTCACACTTTACCTCTGATTATATCCATAAGTATTTTTTCAGCAACTGGAGGAATTCTTTTCCTTGCATATATGGATTATCTGGGTGTAGGACCAATTACGAGCTATGCATGGGGCACAACTCTCTTTTATGCTCAAACCTCAAATGCGTTATATGTTGGAGCATGGTGGTGGATAGTTCCATCAGGTTTAAGCATTGGAATACTTGCAATGGGGCTTTCATTAATGGGATATAGTTTGGAAAACGCTTACAGAGGTGTAACTTAATGGATACTATCAGTAGCGAAATCGTTTTGGATGTCAGAAACCTTTCAGTAATATACTCATCTTACGGTGTAGAGAAGAAAGCAGTTGATTCCATTTCTTTCAAACTACGAAGAGGAGAAATATTAGGTATTGTTGGAGAAAGTGGAGCAGGAAAAAGTACAATAGCTAAAGCAATTATGGGAATCATCGATCCCCCTTCCTATGCAACCGGTGAAGTAATATTCAATGGAAAAAACATTATTGGCATGAGCGAATATAAACTAAATAAAATAAGATGGAACAAGATTACAATGATTTTTCAGGCATCAATGAATTCGCTCAACCCTGTAGAATCCGTTAAATCAAATTTTATGTCAGTTTTAAAAGACAAGTTAAATATTAACGAAAAAGGAGAAGCTGAAGTGAAAATTGATGAGGTTTTAAGATATGTAAGTTTACCCTTATACGTAAAGGATAACTTTCCACATGAGCTAAGTGGAGGAATGAGGCAGAGGATTCTTATTGCACTGGCAATGATAACAGGACCAGAAATTGTAATTGCAGACGAGCCAACAACAGCTCTTGATATTATTACGGAGTTTTACGTACTGTCAATACTCAAAAAAAATTTACAGAGATCTGGTTCATCAATGATATATATAACACACGATTTGCCGTCTGTAATTTTTCTGGCTGATGAGATGCTAGTAATGAAAGATGGGTTGATAGTTGAAAAAGGTGCAATAAAAAACATAATCAACAACCCACAAAATGAATATACAAGGAAATTAGTATCAACATTAAATGAGGTGATAGACTGAATTTTTCATTCTCAGATCACATTCTTGAGGTTCATGACCTGAGCAAGTATTTTGGCAGGAAAGGGTATATAGTCACAGCGCTGGATGACGTTTCATTAACTGTCAATTCATTGGAGAACATAGCTATTGTCGGTGAAACTGGGTCCGGAAAATCGACACTGGGAAGAATATCATGTGGTCTGGAAAAACCAAGCAAGGGTAAAGTACTATTGTCTGGTAAAGAGATAGGAAGCTACAGGAAGAATGAACTTTGGAAAACAACACAGTACATTCATCAGGATCCATACGGAGCAATTGACTCTCTAGAAACTGTAAAGGAGATACTGGACAGACCATTACGCTTTCTCCTGAGGATTAAAGATCCCAGCGAAAAGAAAGAATTATTAATTGAAGCTCTAAGGTCAAGTGGACTAAGCGAAGACTATCTGGATAAGAAAGGAAGCGACCTAAGTGGAGGAGAGAAGCAAAGAATACTTATTGCAAGAGCCTTCATTGTGAAACCTAAATATGTTGTTGTAGATGAACCCACAACTATGATTGATTTCATCCACAGAGATGAAATTATAGGGACTCTTAAAAACGAAGGGGAGATGTTTGGGGCAACTCTTCTTCTCATTACACATGATATAATGATTGTTCCAAAAATTGCCAAAAAAGTCGCAGTGCTATACAGGGGTAAAATAATAGAGGTTGGGTGGACAAGAGATATATTAAAAAACCCTTTGCATCCATACACAACATTTCTAGCATCAATTAAACCATCTAAACTCCTAGGAAATTCTAAAATAATGGATGTTCTGAATAACTATGGGCAAAAGAAACAGAATATAGTTAGCCAGAACAAAGGATGTTCTTATGCATCAATTTGCCCCTTGGCCGACAATAACTGTATCGTTAACGAACCACCAACCATAGAGGCTGAAGAAAATCATTACGTCAAATGTTTCAAACCAGGAGAGTTTCAGTTATAATAAACAATATCCAACCTTTTCAAATAAGATTTTCACCATAAGTTGAACTACCATTCCTTTTCAAATTACTGCTAAATTAATACTTAAAGGCTCCTGTAAAAGAGACCATATAAAAATTTTTTACAAAGACGGACGTTTGGCTTTTTAATTTTTCCAGATGGTTTGTAAAGACTTTATAATTTACCAGTACTGATGAACCATCGCTTTAATTTTTTCATCATAAATCTCTTTGACTTTCATCATAGTTTCTTCATTTAAATCTGGCTTTGTTGAGGAATTAGCATTTTCTCTAATCTGGTTAGACGTTTTTGCACCGGTTATTACTGTTGATATCTGTTTATGCATCAGAATCCATTTTAGAGCAAATTCTGTCATGGAAAACCCTGCTGGAATGTACTTTTTCAAATCTTTAACAGTCTGAACACCTCTCTCGAAGTCTACGCCCGAAAACGTCTCTCCCCTATCAAAAGCTTCCCCATTTCTGTTGAATCTTCTATGATCTCCAATCTCAAATTCCTCACTGCCGTTGAATTTCCCTGTGAGGAGACCTGATGCAAGTGGCACTCTTGCAATTACACCAATATTTCTTTTTTCCGCCAGTTCCAAAAAATAATCAGAGGGCCTTTGTCTGAACATATTGAATATAATCTGCACTGTAGATATACCCTTATATTCAGAAGCCTTTATGGCTTCTTCAACCTTTTCCACACTTACACCATAGTTGAGGATCAAACCCTCTTCCCTTAATTTTTCAAGCGATTCAAAGAGATCAGGATTATAATATACCTCCCATGGTGGGCAGTGAAGCTGCAGCAATTCTATTTCCTTTACATTTAGATTCTTCAAGCTTCTTTTTGTAAAGTTAAGGATGTTTTCGTAATTGTAGCCCTCTGCAGTATGTGGATTCAGCCTGCGACCAGCCTTTGTAGCTATATGGATCTGGTCACCGTAATCCTTTTTTAGCTCCCCTACCAGTCTTTCAGATCTCCCATCTCCATAAACATCTGCGGTATCGAAAAAGTTGATTCCATTTTCAACCGCTTCTCTTAAGGCCTTTCTTGATTCGTCATCATTCACTTCTCCCCAGGTCCCTCCAATTGCCCAAGCACCAAATCCTATTTCCGAAACCATGATTCCTGTTTTTCCAAGCTTTCTGTAATTCAATCTTCCACCATATTATTATGAGGTCAGTCTAACCCATTTATTACTCAGGCCATCCACTTCAAATCTTCCGGTACACCATTATTCTCTGCTATGCGTTTGAAGACTAGAGCACTTGGTCTCATTTCAATTTTCTTTGTCTTAAGATTGACACCAAGAATTCCGAATTTTAATCCGAAACCCGATGACCACTCGTAATTATCAAGCAGGGACCAGTGAAGATATCCTCTAACATCTATCCCCTCGTTTGCCGCCCTCTCTACCTCATTTAAATGAGACACCAAATATCTTGGTCTGATTTTGTCATAAGAGTCAGCAATTCCGTTTTCTGTGACTATCATAGGCATATGATATCTTTCATGATATTGTTTCAGAACGTGATATATACCCTCAGGATAAACTTCCCATCCAAAATCACTCACTTCTCTGTTATCACTGCTAAGCATTCCTGCAATTGCATTGTGTCCATATCCTTTCAGAACAGTATATCCAGTTTCTGTTTTTTTGACAACATTCCTTGTATAATAGTTGACTCCTATCCAGTCTAGTTTATTCTTTAGATCATCTCTAATTTCACTGGAAGGTTCTCCGAAAACTGGTGAATCATTCACAACCTTTACCCATGACATGTCACCCTTCCTCAGAGAATCGAAGAAGGAATATCTCTCGTTGAACAATGCCAATTCTACAGCGTCCTCATCATCTCTGCTCTTCGGAACAAAATCAGCATTTGCATATATTAGTCCCACAGGTTTCTTAGTAAATTTCTTCATTTCATCATATGATCTTCCAATCGCCTCTATTATATGCTTCTTTGAAAGATTTCCAGCCTCTGGGGAGGGGTATGCAGGGGGAAATCCAGATTTTACATTGAAATAACCGTTTCCGAATACTACATTGGGCTCATTCATTATGGAGAATTGATCTGCAATGTCATCAAATTTCCATGCAACATAGGCTGCATATTTGGTAAATTCCACTACGGTTTTATGATTCAACCACCCATTCTTTTCTGCGGTTAAACCACTCTCTCTGGATAATATTGGATCATGCAATTCTAAGGGCAGTGGCCAGTGATATACATTTATAATGAGAGACATATTATTATCCTTTACATTTTTGAATATCTTTCTATAATGTTCCACAGCCTTAGAATTTACAACTTTATCCATAGAGCTTAGAGTTTCGTCTGTCACTTTTATATCTTTTATATCCTTATTTTCCTCTTTCACATCTACCTTGATTTCTGGTGTGGCTCTAGGAAAAAGTCTTGTCCACTCCATTCCAAGCCTGAAGGCATTCGCACCAAGGTTTTTCGCAGCCCTGTTGTAGTTTTCATATAAATCCCAATAAGCAACGCCCTCTTCAGGCATGTCCCCTGAAACTATACCAGTTCTCACATTATTCCTATCATGAACCCATTTCCACCAGTCTGAATTTTCGTCTGTTTCACTCAGTCCCATTTCAGATTGAAAGCCCGAGAGGGAAAAACCAAATAAAAAACTCTTGCTGAACATTGAATTGTCATTAACATAGAAAATAAAACTATTTGTAAATACTACCAGCAATGATTTATTATTTCAATTGTTCTTTCATTTTTTTATTAATTAATAGATGGATAAGAATCCTCAATCTTGAATTTCAAGGAGATTAAAAACTCCTTCCTTATAAATCAATTCATATGAAGAAAGCTTCCACTTTAGCTTCATTTTTTTTGCGCCGGGATTTCCAAATTCTGAACCAAGTTCCATTCCCATTAAATATTTTTTTTCCATGGGTTGATCCATCTTATCTCTGGACTCCACTAAAAAGCTGGAGAGTGGAATCTCAAGATCGATTTTTTCTTTTTGCCACATTGGGTCAATTATATAGCTAATGGTTAGCCATCTTCCACCCCTACCTATCCATTGTGAGAATTTAATATCCTCTTCACTTCCATTTATTTTGCATTTTAAAACCACTTCTCCAGTATACTTCCCAATTGGTTTCTGTTCATTTCTGTAGAGCCATATCATTATCTCACAATCATGTTCCTCAGGATGATCATGTTTATTTATGTCTCTCCTAATCCAGAAGTCGTATGATACATTAAATGGTAGTTCAGGAGGTTCATGAGATATAATTTGAAAAGCAGTCTTCAATTTTATATTAAGTTTTAAAGCCTCATCAAGCTCTATTGGAAAATCAATAATTTTCTTCAAATCGTCATTGAATCTGTCGCCCATCAGATTGCATCCCAATGCAACTTCTGGATACGCGAAAATTGTTCTCTGCTTCAATTCAATATCCTTTATGTTAATAGATGAAAGGAGTTCTGAGTCTTTTAATGAGAGATTTATAACCCCGTTAATGCTTGTAGCATTCCATACATTGGTTTGAATAATACAATATTTAAGGGTATCTGACTGATTAAGTTTGGTCCCATCTGCACTGATGTCAATTTTTCTAGGTCCCATAGTTTTAAAATGCTCCTATTATTATTAGGACTTCTCTTTTACTACTTTTAGTAATAGCTTTGTGGCTTATATTAAGATTGAATCCATATTCAGTTCTATCATCCTTACATCCTCAAGTTTTCCGTTCTTTCCTCCGACTGTATAATCCCTATCTGGAGTTGAAAGAATAAATGATTGTTTTACCCCCTGTATCCTCACGGTGCTCTTAATTTCACCTTTCATATCTACTTCCTTCAAGCTGTATATTCCTTTTAGGGTTGCATTAATCCTCTTTCTCTTTTCTAAGATATTGTCTATAGCCTCGCAGGCTAGCCATGAGGTTGAAATCTTCAATTTCCTAAATTGACTGAAATCTGTCTCATATTTAGATGGAATCCAGTTCATGTAGTAAAAATAATAACCCATAATATCCACCAGCTCATCTTCCTGGATAAAAACTGAATAATCAGAGCCTTCTGTTATGGACTTTGCATTTAGGAATGAAAGTTTTCGGTCCACTATTACAATTTCAGCCGGGGTAACGTCTCGTGTTCTGACAACACCAATTTCTGACATAAGTTTTATTACACTGCTTCCTACGTTATTTCCCAGAACAGAGCATATTGTAACACCATTATTGTATGCCTTCCTCATTACAGGGAGAAGATATCTGATTCTCGTTTCAGGAAGAGAAAGGATAATCTCAGTTTTTGCTGCCTCTATTGATTCTTCTAGTTTTGTCTCTATTCTAGAATCATTCTCTATAAACCAGACATTCGGAGATTTTGCGGGTATCTTCTTCTTATTTATCTTGATGAATGTATCTAGCTGGTTCACATACTTCTCCATATTTATAAGTTCTTCCTTGAATGCATCCGCAGGCATCACTGCTTCATACGTTTTTTTAAGGCTTGAATTGATTAGTATGAGACCCCTTTTTTGAAGTTTTCCAAGTATATCGTACATTCTGGGTTGTGGAATGCCCGTTTCTTTAATTATCTCCGTTGCTTTCATTGGACCATTCATAAGTAGGCATGAGTATGCTTTTATCTCATAATTTGAAAGGTGAAATTTCTCAAGGTCATTGAAAAGGTCATAATCCATTATATTCATAACATTAGTAATTAGTATTTATAAATTGTTTTAGTATTATTTCTATTGTAAATAGGCAGAATAACTTTTGAGTCAATTTCCATTATTATAAGATAATTCTAAACGTAATATTTGAATAAACTCAGACACCATTCAGTCTTAAACTAAGGTTATTAATTGTGTAGAAATACAGATAATTTCTATTTTAACTTTGCTGTATGAAGGATCTTAAACGAATTAAAATACTATACACAAACATAAAATAATGATAATTCACAGAATAATTGATCGTGACTTATTTCCACAATAAGGAAAAATTTTAGAAAAATTATTGGAGGTACTGAAGTTAAATGATGGTATAAATGACAGGAAAGCACAACTTCTATGGGTTATTATGATAATAAGAAATCGGAGAAATTAAAATGAGGAAATTAACCATCTGCACCATTGGTTCATTATCTCTTTTTAATGAGAGCGGGGATATAACCTATAACAGATATGGCGAAGAATGGCAAAGTCGCCATGGCATCATAAAGTGAGAAATAATCAGCTACGATAAGAATACTGGTAAGTGAAAGAACACGTCCTGCAACAAGGTAGTACTCTCTGTTGATCCAGAAGTGTCTTGTTCTCTTGAACCCATCTAGGAATTGCATAAATTCACTCACACCAAGATTTGAAAGAGGTGTTATAAAAAATAATATCACAGAAGAGGCAAAGAAAATCAGTATTAGAGAATAGTTGAATCTGATTATGTATATAAATGAAGATAATATCACCAGAATTATGGCATATGGCACATAATCTTTTATCTTTCTTTTCATATACGGGGCCAGTATATTGGCAATGAAGCCAATAAATGCAGTAACAGTTCCGTATGCACCCGTGATGACATAGTTTCCTGTTACATAGAAAACATAAACAGGGATAAGTGTACTCATAACCATTCCAAGAATAGAAGAGGCGAAAAATAATAGCCTGAACTTTCCGTAATTCTGCTCTCTAATTATGGTGTTGCTGATGTGAAACTGCCCTCCCTTTTCACCACTCGATCTTACTAATAGGGAAACTATGCCTGATACAACAAGAAGTAGTGAAGCTAGAAGAAAATCATTAAAATATCTACCTATTCCAGTTGATATAGAATAGGCGATTAGTAACCCTGCAATGGAAGGTGCAATAAGTGAAGTCAGGCTAGACAGTGCAGAATTTATGGATAGAAAGTTGAACCTCTTTATGGATCTTGATATTGCCAGCGTAAATGTGGCGTTTCCTGTCCAGAATATACCGGAGGAAACACCATAGAGAAGGCCGAAGTATATGGCATTTCCAGAAAAAAAAGGAGAAATAAACAGACTTGCAATCACAATTGCTTTTAGAAATGCACCCAGAGAATAAAGAAACCTTGCACTTACGTATGCAATGAGATACGTTCCCAGGAGAAAAAATACGGTCTGAGAAATTTGTAACGAAATTTGAAAATAGATTACCTCACTAATATTACTTGAAGCAAAAAACAGGACATTTATAAATATGCTAAATAAACCGTTAGAAAATGAAAAGAATCCGAAAGAAATGTAATACTTTAAAGGATCAAAGTGGTACTGCTTCAAATTGTTATTTTCTTCCATTAAAGATTATCTCTTCAGATCTTATTTCTCACAAAGATATTAGGATTATTTTATACTATCTATTATAGTCAGAATTTGGCAAATCTCAACTTAAAAATAACATTAGAGCATTGTATTAACATGAATATATTGCTACTGGGAGGAAATGGTTTTGGTTTTGTTCACGCAGAGAGCTACAGGAAACTTGGGTACGATTTTTCAGTGTTTTCAAGAAATGAGGAAGTTTTGAAAAGATACAGAGACGAATTTCATGTTAAGAATACGTATAATGATCTCAACGAGGCAATGAATTCTTCTCATGACGTAATTGATATGGTAATGCCACATTATATGCACAGAGATCTGGCTGTGAGAGCCATGAAGGAAGGCAAAAATGTACTGATAGAGAAACCTATCGCAGGCACTCTCGAAGAAGCAAGAGAGATGATAAAAGTGTCCAAAGAAAACAATGTAAAATTCATGGTAGCAGAACAGTATCATTTTGACTCCTCACTAATTCATTCAATGGAATACGAGAAAAAAGGGATGATTGGAAGAGTACACACAATCATAGTAAGAAGTCAAAACCAGTTCAACAACCAGGGATGGAGAACTAATGAAAAGATGATGGGTGGTGGTGCGCTAATAGATGGAGGAATACACTTCATTGAAGCATTGCTGGATCTGGGTGGAGAGTATGAAGATATAATTTCAAGGGTGTATAAGGGAAAGTCATCTATAGAGGGAGAGGATAACACTGTTTCTCTTATCAAATTCAGATCAGGTGCCACAGGAATTTTTTACTATTCATGGAACTATATTTCTTCCCCTGAGGTTCCATCATTTGAGGTAATAGGAACTGAAGGGAGCATATACGAATTCAGGGGTGCTAGGGAACCAGATCAACCAAGAACTGCTTTCGGTCTGCCTGTACTCAATGGAAAGATACAGAAAATTAAGGAAGTTGATGTTTTCGATGCAGAAATATCTGGGTTCCTAAGAGCTATTGAAAGAGACGAGGAAGTTCCATATTCCCCTGAACTGGCATACAGAAATCTAAGTACAGTTCTTGAAATGTATAGAAATTCAAGATAGTAAGTTTAAGTGAAATAAAATATTGAAATTTTATTTTTCCAGAATATTACACACTGAATCTTGATGGAGAGAAGAGATCAAATTCTTCAGGTATTTTCCCCCCATCAATCAGTATGGAAGCCAGCTTTCCCATTTCACCTGAATGCATTACCCCCTGTCTGCAGTTACCTGTTGCCCAGAAGAGATTGGCAAATTTTGAAGACCTTCCAAGGATAGCCAGACTATCAGGTGTGCAGGGTCTCATTCCTGAGCTTTTACTTGCAGGTTCTATTCCATCCAGAAATTTGAACTTATCACTCATGACTTTCTTCAGGTATTCAAAGCGTTCCGCTGGTGGTTTGAATGACTGTCCTCTAAACTCGAAGAAGCTTGTCGCCTTGAGACTATTACCCATTGGTATTGCGTATACACCATCCTCACTAAATTCAACAGGCATATGGGGTCTTTCCTTAACATTATCGTATGTAATACTGTGGCCCCACCCTGGGGCAAGCGGCAGCTTCAGACCAAACATGGAGGCAATTACGGTGCTACCCATTCCAGATGAAATAAGAAATTCATCGCCTTTTATAGCATCACCATCAGAAACAACGTGTTTCACTGAGCTACCATTCATTTTTACACTTTCAATATCATTCTCAATTACCTCAATGCCTGATTCCCTGTTAATCCTCCTCATTTCGCTTAGTAGTTTTCTAGGATTAAGTGA
>JAMDCG010000104.1 GCA_023489425.1 Thermoplasmatota archaeon | reverse complement strand
GAGCTTCCTGCCTTGTGAAATTGCCTCAGCTCTTTTGAGTTGCTCTGCAACTTCTCTTCCTTTTTTAGTCAAAGAGATCATTATCGTTTTTCTTCCAGAGACAACCTCTCGTTTATTGACCAACCCGCTTTCATATAATGAACCCACTGAGCTAGTTACAGTATAATATGAAGTTATAATATCTTGAAGTTTAGTCATTGGAATCTCTACGTCTTGGTAATTTGTATAGATGAATTTTAAAATTTCATCCTCGTAGCCTGACTTCTTGATTGACAATTAGTAATTAATAAGTATGGAGCATATTAATACATACTATCATTTATGATTATCAATTCGTAATCTGAGGTAAAAATAAATTGAGAGGTAATGGAGTCTAAAAACACATTCATTTACTATGATAATATTCTGGGTAGTGACATTAAAGCTTTACGCATGGGCGCGGGAACCCCGGTTTTTTCCCGAATTTTAGGAGGCAGTAATATGTGCGGTTTAGAAGTTAAAAAAAATAACAAAGTCAGAGTATTCGTCTGAGATGGGGACACTGGGATTTGAACCCAGATCTGCGGGTCTCTTCCCGGTTCATAGTTCCAGTCAATCATCACCATATCAGTTGACCCGTTTCTAATCAAAACCTGACTGGAGCCCAATAGGATGCCTGATTACCCCATGTCCCCGTAGGTTCTGAATTAGATAAAACTATTTAACAGTGACTCTGTTCTGTCAGTTGAAGTGGGATTTTTTAGGCGTGATAAAGAAACCTGTTTATAAATTCTAAACATTCCAAACAGTTGCATATGTTTGAGAAACCTTAAAAAACTTAAAACAATGTAATTCTATGAAAATATCCCTGGGGTTTTCATATTTGCTCACTTTTTCCGGTTCACTGATAAGCATGATCTCCGGAGTTTTTCTGGCTCTGATCGTATTTATTCTCGGCCTTGATCCTGGATCAACAGGTTCACTCGCATTCCTGAAATCCATAGAAATAAATCCATATGCATCTCTTGCGGTGATTGCTCTCAGCTTTATTGTGATCATCTTTTGCTATTACGGAAAGGGAAAGGGTTTTTACGGTATAGGAATCCTAGCCATACTGGCCAGTTTGATAATTCTGGTCATAAGAGGAGGATTTTATATTGGTCCACTGGTTTCAATAGTAGGTGGATTCCTTGTGTATAAAAATGAAAAGATTGTAAATTCCAAAAAGGAAGAAATTATGGAAGAGGAAATTTTGAATAAAATCTAAAACGGTTAATGTAAAAGGTAAAAATGTCTATTATACACCCGTTTACATGAAACGGGTAATATTAATATAAAAATTCGATCAAAAAGGTGAAATCAGGATTTGTTGGCTCTTCTCTGCCTCTTCAGTCTTCTAATTCTCTTCTTTTTCCATTTCCAGCGCATGTTTCCTCTCTTTTTCCAATCTCTTGAACTTCGTTTCAATATTTCACCCCAATCGTGAGACAATACTTATTTTTCCCACATAAAGTATAAGGATATTAAGACTTCTTATAAATATTTATTTTGTGAACCTTTATTTATTCTATTACATTCTGAATATATGCCTGAAGACATTCAAAAATATATCAAGGATATGATGAGCACCCTTCCATCTGAAGAAATGTATCTGGAAGCTGTCCGTGACATAGTGAAAGATCTGATTAAGGAATATGTAAGGAAGAAACTTAATGAGGATCCTGAGCTAAAGAAGGAGCTAGCAAGGATAATAGAAGGATACCTAGAAGCAAAGATCAAGGAATATGATTCCATGGCTAAAATGGCAAAAATAACGGCAAAAATAGGGTTCATGAGTGCTCCGCAATCAGTGAGGGACACAGCAACCAAGGATATAGTGGATACCTTTAGAAAAGAGATCGAAGAGATTATTCTGAGAACGCTTTAGGGAGAAAATTTTTCTTAATCACTGTTTTTGAATTAAGATCAAACAATGTTGCTATGCATGGATCAGGAGAATAGTTCATCATTTTCTGGTATTCAGTCTGAGACTGCCATGTTGAGGAATTCACATATCTAACGCCATTGTAATTTCCAAGATAATGCCCATGTATGTGCCCTGTTATGAATATATCTGGAACATCCCTGAATATATGTGGATCAAACTGATTTGGAATTATGGGTGTCCTTCCACCGTATACAGGTCCCATATACCTCCTCTTAAGCATCAGTTCTATGGCCTTTCCAACACTGTTCATGTTACCTCCTGGAATCAATTCTATTAGATCATTCAGGGACATCCCGTGATAAAGTGTTATGAGCTTCTTCTTTATTCTAAGGTTATATGGATTTGGAAGGAAAGTGACCTTTTCAGTGAACATTTGCCTGATGGCAGGACTTAGCTCAGGCTGTGGTTCCGCCAGTCTTACGGTATCATGATTTCCAGGCATAATGTAAACGTTAATGTCTGATGGCACCTGATTCACAAATTCTGCCAGATATTCGTACTGCTCCTTTGGATTTACAATTTCAAGATCATTTTCCTGGTTTGGATAAACACCTATACCATCAACAACATCCCCACTCAGTATGAGATGCTTCAGATTAGCAGATTCATCACTTGAAGAGTTGATCCATTTAAGAAAACTTGAGAAACCGTTCTTGATAAATGTCTTGCTTCCCACATGAATATCAGATATGGAACATACATATTCCGGTGGTAAGCCTGTGTCATCAATCATTCTTTCTGGAACATCCGGTCTTATTAACTCATTAGCAAAAATCACAGGCTCAGAATTCTCCCTGTCATTGTTAGCCCTGGGTCTGCTTCCTATTACACCTACGACCTCATCATTGAGAAGCAACTCCTTTGACATGGGGTTTTTCTTCAGAATTATCACATCTATGTATGATTCTGTATCTTCTATTCTGAATTTCTTATGTCCATTTCTTGTTTCTGTAACATTACTGATCATTCCCACAATCTTAACTTCCCTTGAATCCTTTTCCCTTACGGATGAAATGGAGTCTACCTCTCTGAACTTTCCGGCATTGACAATAATACTTTTTAATGTTTCATACCTGTTAACAAACATTTTTCTGAAATCTTCCACGGAACTGTTTGCCTTGATGTCATTCACATCTATTTCTCTCATAACAGCAGGGTTTTTGACCTGATTTCCACCTATAAGATTTAGAACATTTTGCCTTCCAACTATGCCTGATTTCATTGTTTCATTGTCAATAAGGTGTGTAATCATTGTACCCAAAGATTTTTCCATTATAATCTGCAAGGCGGCAGGATCCACGATGAGACCTCTGGAATTAAAGAATTCAAGTATTTTGTTCCTGTCTGTGAAGATTCCTGACACCATAATAACACTATTTCACTGTCTTATAAAGGGATTTCCGTCTTCGATCCCATACATACATTTGAATGGCTTAAAGATGTAGTTTGTAATACCTTGAAGAAATTGTGAATGAGGATGAGCAGGAAAAATGATATTGTTCTGTTTGTGATTATGGTTTCATTCTGGGCCCTGAACTATCCTCTGGTGAAATTTGCACTAAACTATGTTGATTCGTTTACCCTTCTGTTTTACAGAATTCTCATTTCTTTGGTTGGAATTTTAATCATATTTAACAGAAAGTTGAGATTCAACATAAGGAGGAATGAGATTATTCCCCTATTCATCCTTTCAATGCTGAATGTTTTCATCTTCATGGAGCTGTGGTTTATAGCTGAAACTACCATCTCCTCTTCACTCTCTGCAATTCTTATTTACACCTATCCAGTAATTTCAACTCTTCTTTCTATTATATTTCTGAAGGAATCGTATAACAGGTACGTTATTCTTGGAATTATCCTTGGATTTTCCGGTGTTATTGTAATATTTTTCCATGGATTGATCTCAGGTCTGGGAATTGGTGTGTTAATTGCCTTTCTGGGTTCTGTCAGCTGGGCTTCAGGAACCATATATTACAAAAAATATCTCGGTGGGACGGAGCGGGAGACAACAAATTTCTATCAGTTTGCATTCGCCATAGTTCCTGCTCTGATGGTGGCGGGAGTGTTCCAGCCTAACATTACACTGTTTGAACCAAATCTTACTTTCCTGATCATTGTTATTATTATAGGATTCCCAGGCACGGCCATAGCCTATTATGCCTTCCTGCATCTTAATAGAGAATACAGGGTTTCTACTATCTCATCCTTCCTCTTCCTTGTTCCTGCACTCTCTGTAATTTTTAGCATTTTCTTACTGAATGAAATTCCATCGGTTTATGAGATAGCAGGTCTGTTACTTGTAAGTATAGGTATTATCTTTTCAGCAAAGGGGATTAATAAGTAACTGTTTAATTTTAAAATATTTTAAAAAGTATTATGGAGAAAACTTACAGAGTTTATTCTGTTATATTCTCCATTTTCTTCATATTTCTGGAATTCTTCACTGCCTTTCCGTACACTGCGAAAAGTGCAAGCAATAGAACAAGACCAAATGCAGTTATAATGAAGAAGGCTGTATCCATAGGTCCTGAGGTGGTAACACTCTGGACATTTATTGCACCCTTAAATGCTGTTGGATATACCAGAAAATTTAACGTGAATACGTCAAGTGCAACCCATGATGCGAGAAATGCCTTGTTTTTCAGTATGGGAGTGATTTTTCTGATGTATGAAAGAATAACCGGTATAACAATTATCACCACCGGAATTATGATTAATAGGGAAAATACAGCGCTATTGAGCAGATAAAATGCGATTCCTCCAAAAACTATACCCAGCAGTGAAAATATTGCACTCTTGCTTCTATTCCCCGTGTCATAGAATACATAGGATAGACCGGCTATCAGGAACACTGCAGATAGTATCAGTATGTATGAGGATGGATTAAGGAACCATGCTACAGGACTGAAACTCATGGAGACGATACTCACGCCATCACTTCCTATTATTCCTCCAACTACCAGAAGTGCAACGAATCCTATGAAAAGAGTGACTATTGAGTATGCCTTGAACATGTTCTTTCTTGTCATGTAGCCTCTAGAACTGACAAATTCTCCCACAACGAATGTAGCGTTCCTTGCCACAAAGAAGATCAGAAAGACCATTATCTCTCCTGCATAGATTGAGGCCAGTGGGATAATTATTTTTGGGAATGCGAAGTCAGCTGCTACAACAAAGAATGCTGCGAACGTTCCGGTTATTTCCCAAACTGGAGTTATATATGAAATAACCTTGCTGTTGCTCTTCTCCCAGTTAAACAGCATCTGGAATGCACCCATTGCCTCTGATAAAAATAG
>JAMDCG010000108.1:4112-5298 GCA_023489425.1 Thermoplasmatota archaeon | reverse complement strand
TAAGCTATCTCGATCCTGTATTTGCAATCATATTTGCTCTGGCATTCCTGAGGCAAATACCAACAATCTATACTCTTATAGGAGGTACATTGCTTATAGGAAGTGGTCTGCTAACCACTATTATAGCACTGAAGGACAAAGATCGTGAACCAGATATCAATATAGAATGAATTAACTGAAAAATGCTGTATAGACATTCCAAGTTCAATTGAAATCGTAGTGAACAATTTGTTAGATTTCTGCCAAATATTACGAGTCAAACTAGAGAATAAAACTTTGGAGTATTATCTTGCAGAACTTAATGTCTAGACGACAATGCAAAGCTAAACAAAACAATAAAAACTAAGTCATTAGATAATGGAAGAAAGTTGAAATTAAAGGCTCAGATTTTTATTTAAAAATAAGTGTCTTTCCTTGTTCCAAAAACTTAATTAAGATAGGGACTTTATGCATATTAATGCCTGAAATAAACGCCAAATTCATAGCTGTTATAATAGTGGCAGCTATAATACTTGGTACAGGCCTTTCCCTATTCCACGAAACATATAACGCAAAGCCCTACGAAAAGATCAAGATTCCTCAGATATTTGAGAACGAGCAAAAGATGCTGGCCTTTAGCACAAAAGGTTCGAGCATGAGCCCTGTACAAAACGGGACAATACAACTGCATGGGTATATAAAAAACAAATCTGGAAACCCGGTTACAGGAAGAATATCAATTTATGATTTTCCATGGGTAGTTTACACGGATCTTAATAGTCAGGGATATTACAATGTAACATTGCTACAGTATGGTTCATTTACCATAGGCTACAAGGTAAGCGGATATAATACTGGCTTTAGTAAATTTACCATACTCTCAGGTAATTCCAAATGGGAAAATTTAACATTGCAAAAGGCGACCTTTTATAATGTATCAGGAAAAACATTTAACCTTACGGGAGCAAATGTTCCAAATGTAAATCTTTCATTTATTTCATTTTTTGGTTTTTATAACAGTAGCTCCAATTCAAACGCTGTTTACCATACTGTTCTACAGAACGGTACTTACGCAGCCCTAACAATTAAAAGGAATTACAATGAAACTCCAAAACCTCTTTTCTTCAACGTCACGGGAAAAGAGATAACAAATCTGAATTTTAAAATGAGGAATTTGAAAAACGAAACCTATCTAATTTCAGGTTAT
>JAMDCG010000108.1:0-3362 GCA_023489425.1 Thermoplasmatota archaeon | reverse complement strand
AACCTTATAAATCAACAAAGATTACTGTTTCCAGATATTACTTTGAATGAAAATGGTCTTCTGGTAAATAGCAGTATAGAGCAATCTTCAGGAGGTTCCTTCAAATTTTATTATTTCATAGATACTCACCAAAATTATGAAATAAATCTAACAATAAATGTGTTCCAGGCCGGATTTTACAATAGCAGCAAGTCTTTCGTAATTAAGTCTATATCCGGCCAGAAAAATTTTACATCTATTCAGATAGGTTCAAGACCACTCAACTCCATTGGAAGTGGTTTTACTCAGTCATTACTGAGAGTTCCTGGCTATAACAAGACCCACCTGGAGAATATATTAAAAGAGTCTGTTTCCTCTAACATTTATAACGGGGGTCCCCAAAAGATCAGTGTAAGAGTGAGCAATTTTTCCAAAAACAAGGGGAATGAATTCGTTGTCTATTCTAATATAAACGGACTAATATATTCGAAGAAAGTGTTTATAAACAGTACAGTAAATCCAACATTCAACATAAGCACCACATTTTCACTATTTATGAATATTTCATTATTTGGTCAGTATTATAAAACTATAAATAATCCAGTCTCAGATGGAATTAGCCAAACTGTAAGCACACACTTTGCTGGCAGGCAAACCAGTGTTGTGAATATAAGTCTGGTCAACATGTTAAATTTCACAGTCAATAAGGACTTTGGACTGGAATATGGGAGAGAATTCAATGAACAGCTACCTGTTTCGGATCTTTCCTTAAATATTTCTTCCTCATCCATACCAATCATTACAAATAGTGTAAATGAAAAATTCAATGGAACGTTCATAACATACAAGCTTCCACAGGGTTCATATAATTTCACCTACAGAGGGCAGGATTACGTGTCTGCTAATCTCAAATTTAATCATAATAACAAAACGGGACAGTTTAAAAAACTTAATGTTTCTTCCTACGGACTGGTTATACCAATTGAAAGTAAGGTTAAGGTCTCATTCTTTCTTACAGAAATAACATTTCAAAATAATTCATTGCTTCAATATACCGTACCTCCTGGGAACAACGGTAAAATGTTAATTCTCAATCAAATAAACAACCTGACTGGAGTTAAAATGGATTACCACATCAATGTGGAGGGAAGCAACTTCACGAGTAAAAGTTTCTCCCTTAATTTCAAGACACCATACAATGTGCAGTATATAAACGTAACAAATACAAGAGAAAGGGCAATATTCAACGAAACTGGTAGCAGGTTTGCAAACAAAACCTATCTATGGAATAATTCAGTAAACCTTGGAAGCATATCGGGAATTATAAAGAATGTAACTGTTGAGTTAAATAATCAGGAAGCCTATTACATGCAGAAGTATTCTAGACTGGAAATAGATGGAAAAAATATAAGCATTCTATCTATTGGAGGCTCTGAGTTCAATAATCTTAGTTATTCTTACATTGGAGGTCAAAAACTTGGAATTGATATTTACCTCGGAGGTTCAATATACTCTATATATGCATATTTCTATGTATACTTTGGAATATTGAATGTTAATTATGCGAACATGAATGGAGTGGAGTAATTTATGGAAAAAGAAAGTAGTGATCAGGAAGCAATAAAGCAAATACAGAATAT
This sequence comes from Thermoplasmatota archaeon, assembly GCA_023489425.1. The sequence goes on along the minus strand of JAMDCG010000108.1, from coordinate 1,743 downwards.
ACTGAACGGTGAAAAAGGAGAGGGAAAGAAACGGGGATTCTTTAACAGGAAAAAGAAAGTTGTTAGAGAAGAAACACAGATCAGGGTAAAAACCATACTTGATATTCCACCACTTGTCAATGCAAGAAGAAATGTTGGAAACAAAGAAATCCTAAAGGCAGCCATGGAGGGAAAGAGAGACGTACAGAAGGATATTGAAAGGTACTTTAATATAAACTTAGGAGGCAATCTTCCAAACATGGAGAGGATTTATAAGATTCTAAAAGAGTCTAACAAGGATCTTTCTGAAGAAATAATCGTAGACCCTGTATCACTTGCTCTGGGTACATCATTGATAGGAACAAAGACCACTGGAGATACTCAGATGAAGGAAATGGCATTAAAGAAATACGCCTCGTTCCTGATGGAAATATATTTTCCAGCTGTCTATTCACAGGATAATGAAATAGACGGTGAAAGAATCGTATCACAGTTAACAGACATTTACAACTACATGGATATAAAAAGACTCTATTTTGTGGATGAGTAAGTAAATGTCAGTAAGTGCTTTACCTTTTTCCTCATTATCTATTTCGGTCCCACCTTTTTCATTCACAGAAGTTCTTTACGAGCTGAGAACAGATCCGCTATTATTTCTCGTGTTTCTTATACCGGTCCTGATGGTTGTTATCTATTTCATCATTCTAAAGATAAATGCGCTGAGAAGGAAGGTAGATTCAGAACCGACCCTAATTCAGGAAAAGGAAACTTTTAAATTACCGGAAGATTACATAAATGAGGAGATGTTGTACGTGCAGAACAGGGATTATGATCATTTTGAGTTGAATCTTGAAGAAAGTTCCAGAAAGATCAAGGCATTATCGAAATATCTTACTAGAAAGGCCAGAAAATACAGGAGAATGAAATACCGCATAACATACACTGCAAGCGAGAGAACGAAGAAAAAACTTGCGGAAAAAATGCAGAAGGAATTCAAGGAGATTATGAGTGTGTATGCTACTATCCAGAAGGTAACCATAGATCTGGATCTTAGCAGAATAAAGGAGGAATAAATATATGGCTGAATTAACACAAACAGACCTTAACAAGGTCAGGAACTCAATAGAATTGATAGGTAATGAGATAGACTCCAGGGTGGTAGGTTCTAAGGAAATAGTGAAATTCATGTTTATTTCACTGATAAGTAACAATCATATACTGATGGAGGGTGTACCCGGTCTTGCAAAGACAATGCTGGCAAGTGAATTCTCATCTCACCTTAAGGCACAGTTTAAGAGGATACAATTCACTCCAGATATGCTACCCTCAGACATTACCGGAAATATAATATTCAATCTTGAATCGAGAAAACTAGAATTCAGGGAAGGGCCAGCTTTCACCAACGTATTACTTGCGGATGAGATAAACAGGACTCCTGCAAAGGTACAATCTGCACTTCTTGAAGCAATGGAAGAAAAACAGGTGTCTGTGGGTGGAGTCACTCACAAACTACCAGTTCCCTTCATTGTCATTGCGACACAGAACCCCATTGAACAAGAAGGAACATTTCCAATAGCAGAAGCGCTAATGGACAGATTCCTTTTCAGATTAATTCTTACCTATCCATCAAGGGAGGCAGAAGTGCAGATACTTAACAGATCATTGAGAGGTGCCAGCACTCAAACATATATGGACGTTGATACTATTTTGAAGCTGAGAGATGAAGTTTATGATGTATTTGTTTCCCAGAGTATTAAGGAATAC
>JAMDCG010000033.1 GCA_023489425.1 Thermoplasmatota archaeon | reverse complement strand
GGAACGTTTTCATACCATAATTCAGAATATCGTTGTTTACTGATTGCAGATAAATCCTGAAAACTTCCATTCCAGCCATTTTCATTCCGTATTTTTCATTAAAGTCAAGATTATACTTCCAGAGACCTGATATGGACACGTCTCCCTTTGATATGGATTGTGCTGCATTTCTTCCTGCAATAACTCCTGCAATAAGTGCTGGTCCAATGCCTCCTGCACTGATTGGATTAGGCATGGTCATGCTATCGCCTGCACCCATATATCCATTGTAAACAAGGCTCTCCATCTGTCTTCTAACTGGAACAGACCATATACCCTTTCCATTATTGTCAGTTTCATCAACACTTAGATTTTTGAAATTTGGAAGCCACTTTACGTAGTTGTCTATGAGGGTCTGCAGATTGTCATTTCTTCCCATTTTCTTGTTTCTTATATCAAGAGCCTTTTTCTGAACACCCAGTCCTATATTCACCTTTCCGTTAGACTTGGGAAAAACCCAGCCATAACCCCCAGGAGCAAGTTCATTGTTGAGATGGATTAATGCATATCTGCTATCATAATAATTTGAGTCCTCTTTCTCAAGCTCAAAATTATAAATATATCTGCCAGTGCTCTCAATATCATCAATATCAACCATTCTATCCACAAAGTTATTTTCAGGTAGTTTTCTCCTCAGAACTGTTGATACACCAAGTGAATCAATAACTATTTTTGATCTGAATTCTACATTCTTTCCATCCTGATCTCTACCTGTTATACCCTTAATAAAACCGTCCTCAACTATGGGTCCAGTAACCTCGAATTTGGACATGTAATCAATCTTTTCGCTTCTTGCAATGGATAGAAGCTTTCTTTCAAAGACTGGCCTGTTAAGTGAAAAACCCTTCCCATCGAAAGGGTAGCGGGAATTAAGATCTGGAGATAGAGCCATAACTCCGTCTACCGGAAGATCTAGTTCAGGACTTGAAAACTTCACTCCAAGGTTCTCCTCTATATAGTCTATATGGGATGCTGCAACCGCATCACCACATGTCCAGCCCCAGTTAGTTTTTCTACCAACATTCTTCTCCTCGTTCCTATCAACAAGTAGAACTGATACTCCTCCTCTTGCGGCCATCGTTGCTGCCAGAGTTCCAGCCAGACCAGCACCAGCCACAATTAAATCATAATCGTTTTTAACCGACATACTAATTCCTTTTAAACTGTATATTTGATAACTTTTAAATATTTTTTAATTCAGGCAGTTACATATATTTTAAAAGGTGAATGACAATGAATTGAGGATGGTTAGAGATTATAATAAAATACATTATTAAAGATCAAAGGTCAGGTAAAATATTGTCAACTTCTTAGCTCATAAAGACACGTTTATCATGATATATCTGTAAAGAGCGTATCAATGACATTAAAAAAACTCAAACGTTTTCATTCTAAAGGTTAAATTATGTAAAATCAATTGAACGGATTCTCGCCAATAGTGTTCATACCCTCAAAGAATATACTATCTCCCTTCATAGAAAATCTAGGGAATATCATGCCAACACCTGATGAAACAGCTTCAAAAAAAGCCTCTGCAAATATAGGATCCGTTACTATATTCGGGTAAAAGTATTTTGTATTTCTGCGAAAAAGTAGAAAAATAAGGTTTGTGTCCATACCTTCATTTCTCATTTTTGTCAGATTACGAATATGTTTTGCTCCCCTGGATGTTGGCGCGTCCGGAAAAATGATATATTCTCCTAATTGCATGGAACAGCCCTTTACCTCAACATATCCATCCTCTATTCCGAAGTCATATCTCGAATCGCCGTGAGTTACTTCCCTTCGGAAACTCCCATTAATAAATATTTCTGCAATTCTATTGTGAAATCTTGTATCAATTAATATTTCTTCACCATTGTGAATCACGGAGGTAATTGAAAACGATGTCTTTTCTCCCTTAGTTCTCCTTATATTAACTTTAGCTCCTGGAAAGATAAGCTCTTTTAGTCTCCCAGGATCATGAAGGTGAACATTTAAAGTTTTACCTGAAGATTCGACCTCTACAAGAAAACGGTTTTTTCTTTCTATAACAGTTGCTTCCATAAGCTCAGAGTCAATTTTCATTACCCTGTGTCCATATTCTATTTTTCTAAATTCCACAGTTTAGAATGATATAAATGTTATTTATTATGTCGCCGATATCTTAAGTGAAGCCCTTCTGGGTCAAGAGGATACCTGATAAGTATATTTAGGATTTGCCATATGGAATACTAAATTTAAATGTGGAATGTGATATTTTGTTATTTAAAAAGCACATAGATGGTAACCATACATAGGATTTTTAATCCAGTCCTTATTAACTGATTCATGGAAAGTGTCCAGTCGATCATGACTCCAGACCCTGTAATATTTACACTACCCTCCACAGTCGCACAGGCAGTTTCAGTTTTGATTAAGAATAACATTACGGGAATGCCAGTTGTTAATTCTAACGGAAAATACGTTGGAATAATATCAAGAAGAGACGTTTTCGCAAATCCTGAAGAAACTCAGGCAACCAGAATTACAAGAAGCGAACCATCCATTAGGGAAGACACAGAAATAAGAGAAGCAGCCATATTGATGGTTAAGGAAAAGAGAAGACATGCCGCAATTGTTAACAGCAAAGAAGAAGTAATTGGAATTCTCACACCGCAGGACTTTCTGAAAACGATTGAAAAATCCTATGGAAATATCATAGTTAAGGAGATAATGAAAAGTCTTGCCTTCCCGATATGGGAAAAAACTCCCCTTCCAGTCGTTTATAGATCTATGAGACTTACTGGCATATTCACATATCCAGTAACAGATTCCCACGGGAATTTCAAGGGATTGATCACGGACAGGGACCTTTTCGACAAAATCGATGTAAGTACTGTAAGAGTTGATGACGTTGAAACAATGTCAGAAGACGATCCCTGGTCATGGGATTCTGTTAGAAACGTGGTCTCGTATTTTATAGAACGAAATCACCTGAAGATTCCCGAGGATCCAGCGGAGTCCATAGCTATTAGAAAGCCAGTCGTGGCAAATCTCAACGAAAGGCTTGCTCTTGTAGCAAGAAAGATGAGGGATGGCAATTTTAATCAGCTCCCCGTCACATCGAGCGTCAATGGTCTTGAAGGAATATTGACCGATCTTGATATTCTTTCTGTATTCATGAAAGAAAAATAATAATCAAATAGGAGTCAGAGATGGGGTAGAATGAACGGAGTGGACGAACTGGAAGTCATGATTGAATTATCAAAAAGGAGAGGGTTCTTCTGGCCATCATTTTCTATTTATGGTGGCTCTGCTGGATTTAATGATTACGGCCCACTTGGTTCAATACTGAAATCTAGAATATATCAGGAATGGAAAAATGAGTTTACAAGAATAGGTGCAATCGAGATAGACTCACCAAACCTCACACCGGAAGCAGTTCTGAAAGCTTCAGGTCACGTGGATAAGTTTATAGATATGGCCATAACCTGTTCGAAATGTAAAACAAGATACAAGCTTGAAAATGTAATAGAGAGTAACGGTGGCTCTAAAATACCTGAGACACTGGAAGAGGCTAAAGCTATTGTAGAAAATGGCAACTTCAAATGCCAGAAATGTGGCACGGTCTTAACAGACCCATACGAATTTCATCTGATGTTTGAAACAAGATCCGGTAATGAAACAATGTATCTAAGACCTGAAACAGCCCAGGGAATATTTGTCAATTTCAAGTTACTTCTAAATTACAACAGGGGAAAACTTCCCATGATAGTAATACAGCAGGGAAAAGGGTTCAGGAATGAAATTTCACCAAGGCAGGGAATAATAAGACAGAAGGAGTTCAACATGGCTGAGGCAGAAGTTTTCCTTGAACCAGACAGTCAGGATAATTTCATCCCCAGAGACGAAAACCAGATTACACTTCATGATATGTATTCCAGGGAGCATAAAATTACACTGCTAAATGCAGTTAAGTCGCATATTATAGGCTCCAATGATCATGCTTTCTTTATGGAAACTGTCTACAGATTAGCCATAAAAATAGGTATTTCCAAAGAACGGCTTAGATTCAGGCAGCACAGGAAGGATGAACTTGCACACTACTCGAAGGAGTGCTGGGATTTAGAGGTTAGGATTAACGATTCCTGGCTCGAGATAGCCGGTATAGCCGATAGGGGGACGTATGATCTTTCCAGGCACATCCGGGAATCAGGTGAAAACCTGTTTTATGAAGGAGAAAAAATAGCAAGGGTACTGGAGCCCTCAATAGGCATGGACAGGATGATAGCGGCAGCAATAATATCAAACATGAAGAAAAGAGAAAATGAATACTCATACCTTACTTTTCCGTCAGAGATGGCACCATACAGGGTAGCCGTCCTTCCATTACAGAAAAAGGATGGATTACTGGAAAAGGCGAAAGAGATATTTGCAAAAATCCAGGAAATTGAGCCATATTCAGTATTTGATGAATCAGGGGCCATAGGAAGAAGATATGCCAGACAGGATGAAATAGGAACACCCTTCTGCATAACAGTAGATTATGACACGCTTGAAAGGGATGTGGTAACCATAAGGGAGAGAAACTCAATGAAACAGATAAGAGAAGTTAAGGTGGATACTATTGTGAACTATCCAGTATTCCTTAAGAATCCTGTTTTGGACGAATTTAAAAAAATGAATTTAAATTAATGAAAATCTAAAATTTCATATCTGTTTTTAGAATTGGTTCCCACTCATCAATTTCTCTATACTTCGTGAATGTTGATGTAATCTGTTTTTTCATTCTAAATTTTTTCCAAACAAAAGGATCATGTAAATTCTGAAAATGAGGACATATTAACAAATATATTAATAATTAATTAATTATGCACCTTCAAGTGACTGTCAACTGCAAAATATCCATAGTGATTCCAACAATGAATGAAGGAAGAACAATTGGTAAGGTCATAGATGATCTCCAGTATCTTAATCCTTTTGAGATCATAGTTGTGGACACAAACTCTACGGATAAAACCAGAGAGATTGCCTCAAAAAAGGGTGCAAAAGTCCTGGAAGAACCACGTAGAGGATATGGTAGAGCTTATAAAACAGGCATCAGGGAAGCAAATGGGGAAATTATTGTTTGCCTCGATGGCGATGGAACTTATCCGGCAGAGGCAATTGGTCCCCTAATAGAGCTATTATTCATTGATAAGGTTGACTTCATCTCATGTGACAGGATGACATTGAGAACAACGTACACTTACACCACATTACACCTTATAGGAAATAAGATTCTTAACAAAACTCTGGCAATTCTATATGGTTTCAGATTATACGATTCTCAAAGTGGTATGTGGATTTT
>JAMDCG010000081.1 GCA_023489425.1 Thermoplasmatota archaeon | reverse complement strand
AAGGTTCCGGGAATGATAGAAGTGTCAAGAAATCACAGGGTAGCCTGCTTTTTATATTCTGACAAAACGGAGGTTCAGTAAAATGGTTGATGGTAAAATTGTGCTTTATGCCTCTCATATCTCCTATAATACTCCAAAAAGTGATATATTTGGTATGGAAAATTCAGGTATAAGAATACTTGATGATATATCATTTAAACTTCACGAGGGTGAATCCATGGGTATCATAGGAGAATCAGGAAGTGGAAAAACTGCACTTATTGATATTTTATTATCCCTAATTAAACCAACTTCTGGAGAATTATTCATGGATGTTACTAAGGAGGTTGGTGAAGAGCTAGATGAAATTAACAGGCGAATAGAAAAGATAAATGAACTTTTTATAGAAAAATATGGATATAATCCTGATGAAGAGGAGATAGAGGGAAATGATGAACTCGATCTTCTTACAGAGAGATATGAAGAATTGTGCAAAGAGCTCTCCATATTCAGGATGAATAATAGAGAGATAAGCAAAAAACGTGGATATATTCAACCAGTATTTCAGGATGTATATTCAACTCTTGATCCAAAAAAGGACATTATGAGTTCCCTGTCAGAACCCTTAAGGTACATCCAGCACATTAATCGTGAAGAAATAGGTTACAGGTTACAGAATATTATGACTGAAGTAGGAATAGATGAGAAATCACTTTCCAAATATCCAGTCCATCTTAGCGAGAGTGAGAAACAGAAAGTTGCCATTATGAGAGCATTATCAGTAAACCCCAGGATAGTTGTTATGGATGACCCTACAGCATATCTAGATGTCACAATGAAAATAAAGCTATTCAACCTTATAAATCAGAGAAGATCAGAGAATGGGACGTCATTTATAATAGCCAGTAGCAACCTAAGTTTTATCAGCACTTTCACACAAACTGTGGCAGTCTTATGCAGGGGGAGAATAGTAGAAATAGGTCCATCCATAGATATTTTCTCCAATTCGCTTCACCCTTACACAAAGGCACTGATTTCTTCCATTCCCAGTTCTGATCCGTCAATTAAAATTGAGGGCATAGCTCTTAGAAAACATGGACCTGACTATGAACAAATACCAAAGGGATGCGTATTCCATACCAAATGCCCAAACGTTATGAGTAATTGTGGCTGGTCAACCGAGGATATTCAAACTTACATCAGAGAAATTATTGATGAATATAGACTTGATGATCCTGCTTCCATACCTGAAATTGAGAATATAATATCTGACGAGGGCGAAAATTTGATTGAAATTTCATTCAGGGATGAGGAGAATTATGATCAAAATTTAGTGAGAAGAAAGATTGAGGAGCTTATTGAAATAAGAAAACAAAAACCTGATGGAATCAGATTTGGAGCAATTGATTTCATAGAGTTTGAGGCCGAGAATAATAATCTTATCATACAGTTGATAAAGCCGGTTTTACCAAAAATGATAGAGGTCTCAGAGGATCATTTTGTTTCATGTTTCATGTATACTGTAGATGAAGAAGAGAAAGAGCCCCAAAACTAAGTTCACACATTTTAGAAAAGTCTATACTGTATTATACTAATTTTTAATTCTGCTCCATATGCATGATCTCCTGTATATTATTCTTACAGAAATACTAATGACGCCATTCATAGTGTTTGTAGTACTTTTCGTTTCTTCAAAATTTAGTTCCATGACTGTAAGAAGCATTTCCCTCATCCTCTTTCTACTGTCAATGATGTCAGGAATGCTGAATTCTCTGAACTATTATCTTCTGTATCCTCATGGCTTCCTAAACCAGGTAATGGCAATCAACATTTCAATGTTTGAAATGACAATTATTATTTCATATATTCTTGTTTCAGCTTTCAACGGTAATATTGGCAAAATGACAAAGACACATGCTAAATGGATAGGAATACTTGTTGGGTGGAATGAGGTCTCAATGGCTCTGTTCCTGTACTCACTAGCATATGGCTTTGGGACAAACGGAGAACTGGTGAATACAATTAATATAATCGGAGCTGGAATCACGAACTACCTTTTTACCATCCCCATGATTATTGAAATGGTATCGCTTCTATTTCTAAAGATTCACAACGGATTGACGTTGAGAATTTCAATTGGAATAATTGCAATGCAGGCCTCAGATCCTGGTCTTTTCAGTGGTCTCTATTCTATTCCGCTTATTATTATGTTTTCCATAGTAATGATAGTAGTTCTATATTTTGTTCTATCGTACACATATAAGAACAGAAAGAATTTGGAAAATGAATGGAGAAAAATGTTGAATTATTTCATCTTTCTAATACTTCTTTCATCTATTGGTCTTGTCATGAGTGCCATAATTCCAGGGCCATTTGGAGTTAAATGGATAATTTTTGCCCTTTCAATGGCCTTCTCAATGGTATATTATTTCCTTATATCCTTTAAGTTCTTTGACTCCAGCACACCAGTAGCAATCAGGAGGAAATTACTTGAAAGTGAAAGCACAGACTGATTATGAAAATATACATCAATGATTCGTCACTACTTCACTCTTTCTTCATTACCTTTTCTTTTAGGAAATTTCTAACATCATAGAAGAATATATTTTCATATGGGCATGCCTCTACGCAATCTCCTACGCCAACGCATCTTGAATTCTTGAACTGTCCTTGGGATATAAAACTGCCTGGCTGGGATGATAACCCTACTGGGCATGCAAGAGCACAGTCTTTTGTCTTACATGTTACACACTGACTAGGATCCTTAACCTTTAGTTTAAAAAGCCCATACTTTCCAACAAAGCGATTGAAATTTCCCCAGTGGCAGTAACCTGTGTTAATACATCCATAATTTCCGAAATATGGCATCGTGAGGAAAACTGCGTACCACATTATGTCAAATATAATTATGTACATGAAAAAAAGAGGATCAGTACCGTAAATTTCGTAGTTTAGGATATGATAATGATATAAGAAGGAGAAAAGGGCAGCAACTGCCAGAGAGATATAGATTGTAAATGAAACTACCCTGTAAATAAGATTTCTTTCTCCGCCAGTGCTCAATTTTTTGGCAGTAGGTGTTGTCCTGTTAAATTTCTTCATAGAATCGTAAAAAGTGCCCTGATACATAAGTGGAGCTGTACAGAATACTGAACACAGTTGCCTTGCACCAAAGAGAAGTGATAATGAACCACTTATAACGTAAGTAAGAAGCATAGGTATTATTAGAGCTGGAGCAAGCCCTCCAGCTGTGCCTATTCCCATGGACCACCCAATAAAGGGGTATATCCTGGAGTTTGTTACAAGGAAGCTTGGTATAAGGATTGAGTAGATACCATAGGCACCAATCATCAGTCCTAACCTGATTTTGTTTTCTAGTTCTCTTGTTTTCATAATTTTGAAAACTACAAGTGAACCCATTTCAAATCCCATCATAATGAGAAACCATGAGGAACCTGTAATACCACCTACGAATACCACTGTATTGTAGAAGAATTCTGTAATCATATTAATGATACTTCCAGAAAAAACAGCAAGATGGAGGCTGTTTATAAAGAATGATGTTCCATAATATTGAAAATCGAATGTTGCTCCCATTGCAAATTCAGCAATAAAAACATCCATAAGGAAGAGAGTTGACCACTCTTTATTAGCAAGCCAGTAAACTTTTCCTTTGCCACTAAAATAATTCTTTCTAAGAATTGCATTGATATATACAATCATTTCAAGAAGAACCGCGATAGATACAATTAAAACTGATGATTCGTACTGAAAAATCATTACCCCAATCATCATGAGGCCGTAGATCAGCAATATCTGTAATAGATATCTTGAAAAATTCTTATTGACATAACTTTCCCTGTAAAGACTTTCGAAAATGAATATGAGAAGGGCAGTCATTACTCCGCCACCAGCGAACACTGAAATGCTGATCCATGTACTTTGAGGGATAGCAGTTGGTGTGAAAAACATGACCAGTGACTGAAAAATTATGAAAATGAATGCTACCTTTTCCCCTTTTCTTATTGTGAAAATTGCGGTTAGTCCCATTTCCAGTGCCATGGGAAAAATGAACCAAAATGATGAAACCGTTTGAGAGATTAATGCCACAATACTTGTTCCATAAATCGTAAAGATTGTTTTTGATAGGATTATTGAATTAAAATCAAGACTCATCAGAAATTCATTCAGTAATGTGAGAAATATTATGACTGGTATGCTTATTCTTATTTCAATATCTTCCTGTTCAATTGAACGTACAAAGAGGATCAGTGGGTATATGATTTCTATTGCCATCAGCCCTGCTGAGATGACAATTGCATCTTCCAGTGAGATTGTGATAACTCCTGAAAGATATATCGAAGGACCGAGCAACATTCCGTTCATCATTGCCAGCAATATGTATGTGATAATTTTTCTCAGAGGGTTTTCAGCAGTTCTTGACAAATACAAAATATATGATGTGAATATTCCCATGAGACCCGCAATAAGTCCCAGTATCCACATATCATAGTTCATCAGAATCAATTTAGTAGAAAATATTGGTATTTAAGATGTGCCAGAAAAATTTAGAGAACGATAATACTTTCCACGTAAAGTGTCATCAGCGTAATAAACAAAACAGGAATACCTACAATAAGTCCCAGTTTCATATATTCAATCGTATTTATCTTTATCTTGGCCTTTCGATCCAGCATATATAGCCATACGAGAGTCGCCAGAGATCCTATGGGTGTAAATTTTGGCCCTATGTCATTGCCTATTGCATTTGTCAGTAGAATTATTCCAGATATGTGAAGGTGTTGCAGTGTAAGATCACCCAGCAATACTGAAGGAAGATTATTCATTATAGAGGCTGTGAGTGCAAACAGGAATCCAGTCATAACAAAATTCATACCAAAGGGAAATGATTGAAAGTACCCTACTGCCATTGCCATGTAAAAAACCATCCCATTTGTTGCAAGTGCATAGACCACTATGTACATTCCAAGAGAGAAAAGGATAATCTGCCATGGGGCTTCTTTCACAGGCTTTACATAATCTATTTTTCCGTTTTTCCTAGCAAGTAGCAACATGAAAACTGCTGCCGGCATGGCAACTATTGACACTGGAATATTATAGATTCCACCTACTGAATATAGTACCACAAGACTAATGATTACTGGAAAGAAAAGTTTAAAAATTACAGGATCTTTGATATCCTCATTCCTGAACTCAACTTTTTTTGGGATTTTAACGGGTATTGACTTTCTGAAATAAATTAAAAGAAATAGGAGGCTCGCAATAATGCTCACCAGATCGGGGACTATCATTACCTCCATATAAGGAAAGAAATCTATTCCAAAATATGTGGCTGCTATAATATTTACAAGATTACTAACCAGAAATGGGATACTGGCAGAGTCAGCTATGAAGCCAACTGCCATTATATAAGCGAATATAGCTTTCTTATCAAG
>JAMDCG010000095.1 GCA_023489425.1 Thermoplasmatota archaeon | reverse complement strand
CTTCCTGAGCATATCCTATTGCCTCTGCTCTGCTGTTGAAATGCTGATCAGTTATCTTTACTCCTTTTCCTCCGGTTAATCCAGAGGGCTTGATAGCAAATTCAAGACTAGTGTTCGATAGCAATTTCTGAATATCGTATTCATTATTTAAAACCTCATACTTCAGGTTTCCAGGAATCCCATATCTCTTCATCAGCTGTCTCATGAAGATTTTTGAACTTTCAATCTGGAATGATGCTGAGGTTGGACTTGCGACCTTGATTTTGTTATATTCAAGCTTATCCACAAGATTTGTTTCGAGATATCCATCTGGACTTACATATACGAGATCCGGTCTCTTATCCATTATATATCTTGTTATCATATCAGTATCCATGGATTTCGTTACCAGGGACTCGCTGCTTATTGACCTTATGGACGGATTATCGTTTGGCATTATGGATATGAGTTCAGCTCCATCCTGAAACAACCTTCGAGCGAGTGCATCCTCCCGTCCACCACCACCTACAATTGCAATTCTTTCACTCATCCTTCATTTCACTTCCATCATCATTCCCTTTCTTCTGGATCTTATTTTTTTCCATGTTAAAATATTTATAGAATTTATTAGTTAATTCGTAGATTTCTGTATTTCGATATTTAATTGACTTAATAAATCCTGTTCTTTTCAGCGAGTGTATTAAGTAGTCACTTTGCATTTTGAACTTCTCCTTCACTTCCCCTTTCATTGTCCTGTCATTGTTTAGTATTAGGGTTAACAACCTGATCTGCTCAGGGGATAACTCTGGTTTTGCTACTCCTTTTACCAGATCTGAATATTCATTTTTAAGTACCATTCTATATTTTTTTCCTACATTACTTATGGTTATGCAGGTTTCTCTCGCACTATAATCCTTCATCAATCTTCTAAGTTCTTTCCTTATAATGTTCTGATCTTCTAGAAGGATGGATGATATCTCCATTATACCCACAGGATCTTCTGTCGCGAATAGGATAGCCTCTATCTTTCTTTGAATATCCACATTTCCCTATAGACTCTTAATATATATTTTATTTTATTTGCATATTTTAAAGATTAAGCGTATTTCAACTTTACATAAATTTAATTTAATTAATCGATAGGGGATAACAATGACAGAGTTAAGAGATGAAACACTTCTCGGAACGCTTGAAACTGGGCAGAGAACCATGAAGCCGAATGCCCTCTTTTACCTATGGTTCGGCTCAAATCTTACTGTGGCTGATTTTGCACTTGGAGTGCTTGTAGAATCTTACGGACTTACTGTTTACTATACAATTCTGGCACTATTAATAGCAAATATTTTTGGAGGCTTACTGGTTGCTTTTATGAGTCATCTCGGTCCAACAAGTGGAATGGGGCAGATGGAAATATCAAAAAAATCTTTTGGAAAGGGGGGTGGAAAAATATTTTCTCTGCTTCAGTTTATGAATACAATTGGTTGGTTGTCCGTAAATCTTATTATATCATCAAGAGCACTTCAGTTTATTCTCAGTTCACAGGACTCTTATAGCCCAAGCTTCCTTGGTATAAATCTTCTAGAAGTTATATCTTTGATTATTGTAATGATCTTAATAGTTGTGACAATAATATTTGGTCATAAGTCCATAAAAACATTCGAGAAGTTAATGTCAGTGATTCTTGGAGTTCTATTTGTAATTTTAACATACTCAATCATTGTGAGTCCATCAAGGTACATCTCTGATTATACTGGAACTTTTTCCTTAATATCATTCGCTTCTATAATCATGCTATCTTTCTCGTACATAATGTCCTGGGGGCCCTATGCAGCAGATTATTCAAGATATATCCAAAAGAGTCAATATTCATCACTAAAGGCTTTCGTATATACATTTGCAGGTACAGCATTAGCATCATTTCTGGTGGAACTTATAGGTTTTTACGTGGGCGTTGACCTTGGCTTAAGTGGTATCTTTTCGAACCATCTGTTCGTACCACTTCTTGGTGGATTCTGGATACTTGGATCGCTTACCCTATTTCTTGGTGGTCTTGCAGCAAATTCACTGAATTTATATTCCAACCTTATGTCGATCAGGTCACTTGGTTTTAAAAATGGGAGAAATTATATCATTCTTGCTATAGGAGTGCTTACTGTTTCTATGGGCTTTATCTTTTACAATACATTCTCCTCATATTTTGAAGGATTCCTGTACGTTCTTGATTATTGGATAACACCCTGGATTGGGGTGATGATAGCTGAATTCTTCCTTGTTAGGAGAAAGGAAAGCTTCAACTCAAACATAAACTGGAATCCCATCATTGCCTACCTGCTTTCAATAATCATATCTATTCCATTCATGGATACTATACAGTATTATTTTGGCATACACATACCATTTTATTCCGCTACCTCAGGTGTTGACTTCAGCTACGTAATTTCGTTCTTTATCTCAATCATTCTAACCTATGTCTTTGAAACTAAAATTTCTGGTAAGGTGAGACAGCGCATGACTCAAATCAGAACAGTCAGAAATTCTGGTAAATAGTCTCACCCTTTGCCACATCAAAAGATAAAAGTTCCTTTGAAAGAAACGAATTCTGAAATATTCCCCTTGCCTCCCTCAACAAAACCTCTGGATCATCAATCCGTGGGCTGTAATGATAAAGATAAAAACTCTTTACTTCTGCTTCTTTTGCTATTTCTGCAGCCTGCCTTGAGGACGAATGTCCGAATTCATTCACCTTAGGTTCCAGAGAAGAATCTGTTGTTGTCTCGTGTATTAATACATCAGCTCCTCTTGCAAAGTTTATCATTTCTTTGTTTGGTCTTGTATCTCCAGAATATACCAGAACCCTGCCTCTCCTTATCCCTGCTGAAACCTCTTCTAACTTAACAATCCTTCCATTAATGTTTAATTCCCCGAGTTCCCGTAGTTTTTCTATTTTATTTGATTCAATTCCCAGTTTTTTAACCTTTTCAGGGTCTATTTTAATAAGATCAGTTTCAGTAAGTTTATATGATATTGCAGGAACCGGGTGATCTGCTTTGATTGTTTCAATGGTGAAAAATTCAGTCTGAAGCTTTCCCCCAAAAGGTATCTCATTAATGAGAATTTCAAATCCAAGAGAGTAATAACCAACATTGAATGCCCTTGTGAGAACTGAAATTGCCCCCGGTGGACCATAAACCTTTAACGGCTTTTCCCTACCGTTAAATGACATACTCTGAATAAGACCGAGTATACCAAGAAAATGATCTCCGTGAAAATGAGATATGAATATGCTATCTATTTTCATGAAAGAAATTCCGCTTTTCATTATCTGTTTTTGGGTTCCCTCACCACAGTCAAACATGCATACAAAATCATCTAACTGAACTACAACTGCAGGTAATGATCTTCCGGGAAAGGGCCAGGAACCGCCACTCCCGAGAAATGTAACCTTGAAAGATGATACCATGAAGGGAAAATTCATTCTTTGTTATTATGTTTTCAGTGTTAATTACAAATAACTTTCAAAGTTTGTTCCTTTTTGCATTGCATACAACTATTACTTTCTTAAAGTGAGCACAGGTGTTTCAGTAAACAAACTAAAATCTTGTTTTTACGCTTTTCTTCTATACAGGATCCTGAAGTCTGGTAATTTTCTCTCATTCTAAAACAGTATAATCAATTTCTTGAACCCTTTTTAAAATGATGAATTTATATATTGTATATACATTATATTTTGTGTTTGTATCAGCATTTACAACTCAGAACTCAAACTCAGGTAGTGATGTTTATAGTTATATACTATTGATCGCTATTTTCGGACTAATTATTTACAGAAGAATCAAAAGAGGAATTAATGGTAGACCGTATTCATTCCGTAGAATCATAACTACACCTATAATTTACTCACTTTTACTGGTATATTTTTTGGCAGTCCTGTATTCATTTATTATTTATGATTTCATAGCGCTAATTTTAATCATTCCTGGATTTATTGTTGGTGATAGGATAGGATCATTATCAACGGTATACTGGGAGGGAAAAGTATTAATGTACAAAAGATCAACAATGGTGCTATTCCTAACTTTAATGCTGTATTTTATAAGAATTGTTCTTGAGTTTGTTGTTAATACAACAAATATTTATCTCCTGACTGCAGTCAACGCAAGTTTGGCTTTATCACTGGGAATCCTCATAGGTGAATTCCTGCACCTTAAGACATCTGCCAGAGAACTCCTTCTAAATCAAACCAGCAATGAGGGGATTAACAATGCATAAATATTTATATTTGTCTAATAATATCATACAGTTGTCTGACGGGGTGCACTTTGAGACTATACAGTTTAGAAATTAAAAACTTTAAATCTTTCTGCCATAAGGGAATGAAGATAGATTTTAGGCCAGGATTAAGCATGATAGCAGGTCCTAACGGCAGTGGGAAGAGCAATATAGGTGATTCACTCCTGTTCGTACTAGGTACAAGATCATCTAAAACCGTGAGGGCTGATAAACTAGATGATTTAATACATAACCCGGCCAATGGGGATAAAAAAGTGTCCAGAGCAGAGGTCAAAGCAGTATTCGTGGAAGATAGGGATGATGAATCTTTTGAAACAGTGGAAATATCTAGAACTATTGAAGAGAATGGTAGTGAAATAAACAGTACATATTTTATAAATGGTAAGAGATCAAAACACAGTGAAGTTGACAGATTTTTGGAGAATATCGGAATTCAGCTTGATTCCTACAGTTTTGTTCTCCAGGGTGACATAAATAAATTTATTTACGTAAGTGGAAATGAAAGAAGAAAGTTGCTTGAGTCCATAGCAGGAATAGACGCATATAATATGAGGATAAATTCTGCAAAAGAAAAGATCGATGAGATCGATAAAACAATACTTGCCTCTGAAACACTGCGAACAGAGATTGAAGAAAACATTGCAGTCATAGAAAAGGAAGCCGAAAAACTGAGAGAATATAAGAAACTAAACAGCGATATTGTGGATTTAAGAGCTACTGCCTTATCTATACAGATTCGTGGAATAGAGATAGATCTCAGCGGTCATCAGCAATCCATGGAAGAGAGTGAAAAGAAAATTGCTGATATAAAAGCTATACTGGATGATCTGGATAAAGAACGTGAAGTTCTTGCACAAAAGAGGATGGAGATTGAGAAAGGAATCGGAGAAAAGATTCAGAAAGAGCTTGAAAGTATTAGAAAGGGAATAGAATCCAAAAAATTAGAAAGAGCAAGATCGGAAATAAGTGCTTCAAACATTAACATCAGCATAGACAAAGAACGGGCTCTGATCGAAACGAATACAGGTAAGATTGAGGAAATAGATGAGGAAATAGACAATCTTGCAAAAGGATTTAATGAACTGATGAAGAGAGAAGAAGAATTAAAGTATAGGGAAACTTCTCTCAGAGCCCAGATAAATCAAAAGATAGAGCTTCAAAGAAATAAAACTGAAGAATACAGGAAGGCAACCGATGAGTTAACAGTTATAGAAAAACAACTTAAAGAGAATTCCACTATTACGGAAAAAATAAGAAGAGAG
>JAMDCG010000023.1 GCA_023489425.1 Thermoplasmatota archaeon | reverse complement strand
ACATACACCTATACAGTAGCTGATTCATCAAGTCACTATTCTCCTCTTGTTGCTTCAGGAACTATTGATGTCACATCAAATATGACACAGTCAGTATTATTCAAGGGTGTAACCTATACTGTAACCTTTAATGAAAATGGATTATCTTCTGGAAAAAACTGGACAGTAACAGTCAATGGACGCATATATTCAAGCACTAGTTCTTCAATTACGTTGACCATGCCCATAGGATCAAATCTCACATACAGGGTAGGCAATGAAACTGGATATATCTCATCGGTGAGAACAGGGAACTTTAGGGTATTTGGCAATTACAGCGTGACTGTAAATTACGCCAAGCCGGGAATTTCTCCAACACTGACAGATGTGGGTATAGCCGTCGCCGCAATAGCAGGTCTTGCTGTTGGTGCCGGGGTTATGCTTGTCCTTAGAAAGAAGACTGTACCATAAGTTTAAAAATTTATTAATATTTTTATTGTTAAACAACAATTTTATTTTTTCTTGGTCATAATATGAAATTCTTTTAACATCTCGATTGAATAGGGCATATTAGATTTAGTGAGCTGTTCCACATTTATTCCTATATTTATTTCAGGGTAATTATCGATCTTGTCATTCATTATTGCCTTCAGAACATCTAATGCGTTTTTTATAGACCTCTTATACGCTTTGGAAACCTGCTCATTCTCAAGTATGTAATCTTTTGTTTCATCCGGTAGATCAACGCCAAGGAAATCCAGCAGATTGAGGTCAGCAACACTCTTTAGTGGTGCAAAACTCAGGATCACTGTTGCAGGATTCACCTGTGCCTTTGAACATAATTCACCATACTCCTTCAGAAGATGAGTTATGTGATCCCCCTCAAATAACATCTGCGTTGTAAAGAAATCAGCTCCTGATATGGTCTTATATAACATCCTTCTTGCCTCACCACCCCTCTCAGGCAAACAGATGTTTCCTATGGTAATATCATTCAAATTTTTCGTCTTCATGAGATGTTTTGTAATCAGGTTCGCCTCTGAAACATTTGGGCCGGTATACCTGTGATGTCTTGTATTTCCACCAACAAGAACAATATTCCTGATGCCCTGTGATTCAGTTTCCAAAATCCATTTGGCAAATTCATCATAGGATTCCATGTGTGCCACAACCTTATTAATGATTGCTTCTTTTCCAAGCTGATCTGCAATTCCCCTGGCCAGTTTTCTTGTAAATATGCTGTTATATCTTGGCTTTCCCTCATGATTTTCTTCCACCAGTTCAGGAACATTAATAGCTGTTAATCCTGGGAAATCTGACAGTGTTTTGGATATATCCATAATACGTGCTTCTATGTTCTTCACTATCCTGTTGTCATGCTCCGGATCTCCTGTCTTGCTGTCCCTTAGGGGTATAACTGTGAATATAAGGGGCAAATTATTGAGGGATTCTTTGAAGTTAACCATGCTAATCATTCTTATAATGTATGATTGCTTTTAAGTCTTGGCAGCTATTTTTCCATTTCGTTTAAATAAATTCCAATTACACATTAACATAAGTTAAATTTTCTTAACAGATTACAGTCCAATACTTCTTGTAACTCATATTGTCATATTAACCATATAACAATAATATCTGCAACTTCAGTCGAAATACTGAAAGTGTATCTTTATTATGCAATGAATTTGCATATAATGTGTATTTGATCTTGAAAAACTGCCTTATGAACAGATTACATATATTATTGATCAAAATGAATTCAACTAAAATTATAGCAGTTGTGCTTGGAGTTTTGATGATAGGCTTTGCAGGAGCCTTTGCTTACACATACTCGGATCTTGCAGCCCATCCTCAGGCAAGCCCAAATACAGAAGAATCGGCAGTTCTGGGAGATGCGTTCTCTCACTGGAATGATATATCCATAGAAAACTCAACATTGTTAAGCAGCCAGTATGCTTCCAATGCAACACTTCAGTGGATTGGTGGACCACTTACAGGCACATATCATGGTGTTGGTAATATAACCTCCACATGGAACAAATTCTTTGGTCTGTGGAGTGCGGTCTGGTTTTACTCGGTTAATCCACCCACAGTTTCAATGAGTGGTAATTATGCTACAGTGACTTCCCAGAACCAGTTCGTTGTTACACCTATCAATAGTCAGAACCAGGCTCAGTACATAAATGTAAGTTACACACTGGTATACAGCCTTGGAAAAGTATCCGTATCTTCATCCAGTGGTGTAACAGCATATACCTCAGTAAGCACATCGGCAACAGGACCAATGATTCAAAAGGAGATATGGAAGATCACAGGATCAGGGTTCGTGTCTTCTACGGAGAAGAATTCCCAGTTAAATCAGATCAATTCCCTGGCATTCAACCACTGGAATAACATAGCCATAGAAAATATAACAACGGTAATGCAGGAATATGCCTCCAATGCAACACTTCACTGGGCAAGCGGTCCATTAAAGGGTAACTATAATGGATACAGTTCCATAATGGGAACATGGAACAAATTCTTTGGTCTCTGGAACGCCGTCTGGTTCTACTCCGAAGCACCTCCAGTGGTAACCATGCATGGAAACAGTGCAAATGTTAACGCAACGGTACAGTTCATAGTGCAGAGCAGCTCTAACCTTTCAAAGTTCGAATACATTAATGTCACCTACGGAATAGAATATTACAACATGGGCTTCGATGTTCACACGGGTGCATACAACTATGAGATCATTTACGAGAACTTTGACAACACTGCAATTGGACCCATAAATAAGGTTTGAAATCTAAAACCTTTTACCCTTATTTGAATAGACCGATTGGTAGTGTAACACTTGGACAGGGAGACTGAGAGGCTTGTGTGGTATATTCTGGGAGCAACGAGAGGCGGCCCAATGAGAATGAGAATCATTGAAAAACTGATAAGTAGGCCACAGAATATGAACAGCCTTGCGAGGGAACTGGATGTGAACTACAGAACAGTTGAACATCATATTAACATACTGATAAAAAGTAAAATGGTTGTTGAGGAGGGTGAAGGATATGGTAAAATATACTTTCCATCTGCATTGGTAGAGAAGATATATGATGAAATTGTGGCAATGATGAAGAGGAGGGGAATGAATGTATGACTGAGGTAATGTGGTTCCTGAATATAGGAGTGCTAGCAGTAGAGCTGATAATTTCACTGGTTATCATATATATCTTTTTATCCGAGATGAGAAAGAACAGGGTAAAAGTTTACAGGCCGGTTATTGCACTTGGCACACTCATACTTTTGCAGGAAATTGTATCCATTTATATCTATTATGGATTTTCATTGAAATATGGGATAGCACTTTCTGTTCCGTTGTTTATAATAAATCTATTTGGCATTATGGCAATATTCCTATTTTACAGAATCCTTACACCTTGAAGCCTTTGGAAGATTGAGGATCCATCCATTATATTTTGCATATCCTTCTATATTTGCGTTTTTTGTAATACCATAAGTTCTGAATGAGTAACAATAACATATAAAAAAAATGGACATTAACAAAGAGATCATTGCAATTTAAAGTTTTTCTACACTAGAAGAGGATATAATATCTTATGAATTAAAGATTAAAAATTTGGGAGAAAATATGGAATTTCTGTAAGATAATAGATCAATATTGCCTCAGACAATCTTAATATATGCTATACTGTTCGTCAGGTATAATGACCAGCTACCTTGATGAGGATGAATTCAATCGCTGGATGAAAAATGCAAAAACCACATTAAGATCAGCAGAAAATGATAATTCGTCTAAATTTTATAACTGGGCATGCTTTAAGGCTCAACAGGCTTCTGAATATTCAATTAAAGCCTATCTGAGAGGCACAGGAAAGAGTTCTTTCGGGCATTCCGTATCTCTATTGTTGAAAGATCTTGATTTCGATACAAATCTTATAGACCTGGCTAAGAAAATAGATAAGTATTACATTCCAATTAAATACACCGATGTGTGGTCAGAGGGAACTCCCGAGGACTATTACACGGCAGAGGATGCAAATGATGTCATACAATGTTCGCAAATTATAATAAAAGAGGTGGAAGCAAAGTGGAAGTTGTTGAAAAGAGAATAGAAGAACGAAATAAGATAATTAATGAGGCAACAGCATATTCAAAAAACCTCTCATTCAAATGTTCAGTTCTGCTCATAGGATCATATGCAAGGGGTGATTTTAATCTATGGAGTGATATTGATCTGCTTATTATAGGCAATTTCAGTGGCAATCCTCTGGAAAGGCTTAAAAATATAGATTTTCCGCCTGGATATGAGACAATAATGCTCACACCAGAAGAGATAAATAAAATGAAAATGAAGAATGATAAGTTTATTACAGATGCTCTTAAGGATGATGTTGTACTCAGGGACGACTTAAGGCTATTTTAACTGGATAAGTAGGATTTAATATGGAATATAGGCAACTAATTACAATTATGTGACGGTCATTGTTGTGTAAGAGTTCCATTTATATACTATGATACTTAGAATAGTTCCTGAAGAAATTGCAAAAATATCAAAGTTCCTTAAAATCATTACCGCTCAATAACCAGTACCAGAGAGGGATATAGTTTATTTCTCCCTCCTTCCAGTAGTCCCATGTTATGATTGTTAATTTACTGCAGCCAAGCTCTCTGGAAGCTTTTATCAGTGATTTTCTCTCTCTATCTCTTATCTCCACCTCAGATCCGGCGTATGTTACATTTATTAGTTCATTTATCTCCATTCCTAAACTGATCACAAAGTCAACCTCCATTCCTTCAGCCTTTCCATACTCCTTCCAGTAATTTATCTGGAATTTTCCACTCCTATTCATCCTTCTGAAGAGTTCCATAAAAACAATGTTTTCCATCATTTTTCCCATATCAACTGAACCGGTCATTTCATTTATTATTCCTGTATCAACCACATATAGTTTCCTTGGATACTGTGAAACTTTCTTGAAGGAACCTGTTAAAATTCCCAGTGTATATAAAAAGAAAACCTCTGAAAAGTCATCGAGTAATTTTAGGGGAAAATCATGACCGATGGAGTAATTCATAGATTTCAGAAAATTATAAATTTTTGTGCCTGAAATAGGGCTTGAATATGTTCGAATACAGTAATTTACAAAGACTTTCAGTACAGAAGGTTCAATACGGAACCGTTCTCCAACATCTTTTATTATCATGGTATCAACATAGGAACGAAGCAGTTTTTCCTTATAACTATTCATAAGCACAATCTCAGGGTAACCGCCATGTATCATGTATTCCTTTAATTCCGACAAGACTTTTCCCCTATTTACGCTCATTAACATTGCATTCCTGTTTTTTGGAAGAGAAGACCTTATTGATAAGAATTCATGAAAGCTAAATGGAAGCACTGTAAAATCTAGTGTTCGGCCTCGTAGCTGTGTGGCAAGTTCCCTTGAAAGAAGCTTGGAAGATGAACCAGAAATTATAATTTTATATTTCTTGCTTTCATATACACGGTTCAACCATCTACTCCATTCCTCCACAACCTGAATTTCATCAAGAAACAGATAAACTGGATAATCCTCAGACGGATGTGACAGTTCGAAGAAAACAGAAATAAGAT
>JAMDCG010000110.1 GCA_023489425.1 Thermoplasmatota archaeon | reverse complement strand
GCCCTTATATTAATATTCAATATTAAGATATTAATACCAGCCATATTTCTTCCATATACTGACAATATTTCTGCATTCCATTTCTGCCTCCTTTCTTCTTCCTGTTTTTGCAAGGTAGTGAGCCAGATAGAATCCGTCTGTATTTCTGTAAAAAATGATTCTTTTCATGGCTCTTACTGCAAATTGATCCTTCTGTGCCTGAAGCATATGGAGGTTTTCCTTTAGCGGAAAATCATATCCAAATGCCGCGAAATCCAGCGCACGATCTCCGTAAGCTGAATCACTCCAATCTATTATGCCTCTTATTTTTCTATGATTTTCGGATATTATAACATTCTTCCTGTAAAGATCACCATGAATCAGTCCCATATCCAATTGTTCCATGTCTTCAGAAACTTCGTACCATTTTTCCTTCACTGCACTTAAGAACTTCTCAGGCATTATTTCATTGAGGGAAAGTTTATATTTTTCTATCCTCTCCCCCTGTCCCTCAACCCATTTTTTATAGTTGTAAACAGGCAAACCCGTCCTCCTAACGTCATCTGATCCTATTGTATCCAGAAATGTCCTCAGAGATAGAAAATCGCTGATCAATCCCTTTCCAAGTTTTCCTGCATTGTTTAGATAGTCGCCATGAATCATCCTATATCCACCAAAAAATATGGGATTCGTGTTCAGATAGATATAATCTGGAATGCTGAATGGGCACTTTTGAAGAATCTTTAGAAGATTCACCTCGTTTTTAAGAATTGATTCATTCCCCTTGTTCCTTGGAATCCTAAAAACAATTTCATCATTTACAACTATTACATGATTGTTCCATCCATAATCTAGACTGGAAAACTTGTTTATTCTAATTTCAGGAAAACTGTTCTCTATGAGCTTTATAAAATCTTTATCCAGCATATCTTCCATTCAAAGTTCACCTGTTTTTTTCCTATTCATCCCGATCTATAATTTTTTCCATCATTTCTTAGCAAAGGTAATTAATAGATGAAACAAATTCCATTGAAAAACTATGAGAAGCCTTGTACTTGGATTGCAGTTTGGTGACGAGGGGAAGGGAAAGATAACTGATTTTGTTTCCGGAAAGGATTCAATTATGGTAAGATATAATGGCGGTACAAATGCCGGACATACAGTCGTCACCAGTAAGGGTACATTCAAGTTTCATCTCCTTCCTGCAGGTTCTCTTCGATCTAAAACAATTGTTCTTGGAAATGGTATGGTCATAGATCCTGAAGCACTTATTGCAGAGATTAAGACCATACTACCAGAAAATCCAAGACTGAAAATACTCATAAGTTCAGCCGCTAATGTTGTTACAAAACTTCATAAGGCAATGGACAAGGCTCAGGAGGAGATGCGTGGTGCAAGCAAGATAGGAACCACATCCCATGGAATAGGCCCAACCTATGAAGAGAAATATTCAAGAAATGGTATCAGAATAGGAGACCTGAAGGATATAAATGTTGTCAAACAGAAGCTTTCTCTCATTTCAAGAATGAGGGAATCCGAGCTAAGGGGAACTGAATATCAATCGGAGGAAAAACTAAATCAGCTCGCCATTGAACTTGCTGGCTTCTGGCCACAGGTCAAAGATTATGTAACAAGAACTGAATCATTTCTATTTGACTGCGTGAATAGTGGAGAAGAGATGGTTTTTGAGGGTGGTCACGGAACAATGCTAGACATTGATTTTGGATCATATCCCTATGTTACCTCATCAAATACAATTTCTGGCGCTATACATACTGGTTCTGGAGTTTCACTAAGAAAAATAAGCAGGATAATTGGTGTAATAAAATCCTATACTTCCAGGGTTGGTGAGGGGCCGTTTCCCACAGAGCTAAGTGGAACTGATGCAGACCGTCTCAGGGAGGCTGGTGCTGAATATGGTACAACCACTGGCAGACCAAGAAGAGTTGGATGGCTGGATATTCCTCTTGTGAAGTATGCATCTGAACTAAACGATGTTGATGAACTCTCAATCACTAAACTTGACGTTCTTGGAACTTTTAAGGAAATTTCCATATGTAAATCTTATAGACCGGAAGTAATGAATCCAATGAACGTTTTAATGGGTTACGATATGGCAGAACCTCAATATATACACATGGATAGCTGGGGAAAACTTAAGGAATCTGAGATCGAACATATTGTTGAAACTGGTTATAAAAGTGTGCCACCCGAGATGAAGAATTACATTGAAACAGTAGAAACGCTATGTGGAAAGCCGGTAAGGATCATATCTATAGGAAAGATAAGGGAGAGCACTATAATAAAGAAATAATTATTTTTTTACACCAATGAAGAAAACTAAATCCATATAAGAAAATTTTTTAAAAACATTTTACCCTCTTCGTTTCAATAAATTGAGAATGTTTGCATGGAAAAATGCTCTACAATAAAAAGATAAATTAATACATTAACCATTATACGGAAATCGTAGTAGAAAGTTGCTGAAATGCTTCCGTGATGATGTAAGATTCAGGAACTTTCTTTGTATGGAATTTGATATTTAAAGAGGAAAATAATTGACCACAATAGAGGATAGAATTAAGGAGATAGAAGAAGAGATTCATAAAACTAAATATAACAAGGCAACAGAATCTCATATCGGTCTTCTTAAAGCCAAGATGGCAAAACTCCAGCTTGATGCTGAAAAAGCCGGACATTCTGGTGGAAAGGGTGGGTTTTCCATCCCGAAATCTGGAGATGCTTCCGTGGCTCTGGTTGGTTATCCAAATGTTGGAAAAAGCAGTCTACTTAACGCAATTACAGGAACAGAAAGTGAAGTAGGAAATTTCGCATTCACAACCCTCACAGTAATTCCAGGCACTCTAAAATACAAGGGTACACAGATTCAGATCCTCGATCTTCCAGGAATCATAGATAATGCAGCCCTGGGGTCTGGCAGAGGAAGAGAGGTGTTAAGTATGGTTAGAGCAGTTGATCTTATTCTGCTTATATCTGATGTGGAATGCAAGGGAATGGACAGGATCATAGAGGAACTGAGAAAATCAGGTATAGTGATAAACAGGAAGAAAAAAAACATTTCAATGAAGCGCATGAATACAGGTGGAATAAAGATAAGGAAACCTAGGAGCCTTGAGCTGAATGAAGATAGAATTAAGGCAATTGCCAAGGAATTCAAGCTAACAAATCTTGAACTTTACATAAGGGAGAATATAACTGACGATGACCTTATTGATTTTTTCAGGGGAAATGTTGTCTATATACCGGCACTTGTAGTCATTAATAAGATAGATATGCCTCACGATGAAAGTAAGATAGATGCAATGAAAAGATATGGTAAGGTAATAAGAGTATCTGCATCATCAAAGGTAGGAGTTGATGAACTAAAGGAGGCACTCTATGATGAGTTGAATCTTGTAAGGGTATTTCTCAGGAATAAGGCAGGAGTTATTGACTTTGAAAGACCCCTTGTTCTTACAGAGGGCGCAACCATAAGGGAAGTTTGCAGGAAGATAAGCAGGGAGATGATTGAATCTTTTAGATATGCTATAATAACCAGTGAATCTGCAAAAATAAGGGACATGAGGGTTGGCCTTGACTACGGTGTATCAGATGGTGATATTGTTACCGTAATCAGCAAATTCTGATCTTCAACCATCACAGCAATTAATTAGTCAAATTAAGAAATATAGTCATTCCCATCATTAAAAAATAATCAGATCATATGATGTAAAAGTTTAAAGAAACTCAATCGGATTTTACGACAAATTTATAGCCAGATTCTTTTAGTCTTTCAAGAAGTATATCGAGATGATCCTTGTCCCGGACATTAATACTGAACCGAATATTCTGGTAACCTACCGGCGTATCCTGAGAAAGGTTATCCACTTCTGCATGAAATATATTTGCTCCTGACGCGGATATGGAGGATGTAATTTTCTGAAGTGTTCCAGGCCTGTCAGGTATCTTACACTCAATCCTTACCAATCCTAGGTCTATTTCCATACTCTTGAATATTATTTTTGAAAGAAGGAGGAGGTCAATATTTCCTCCTGAAACTACCAGTACTGTAGGTTTTCCTTTTAAGTCTATCTTTCCTGAAATAATGGCAGCCAGTGGTGCTGCTCCTGATGCCTCCACTACTATCTTCTGCCTCTCAAGTAACTTGAATAATGCATATGCCATCTGTTCATCGTTAACGCTGACTACATTATCCACATATTTCCTGATCAGTTCAATATTCATGTCCCCTGGATTCTGGACAGCAATTCCATCTGCTATTGTGAATCCTCTTGAACCAACTACTGGTCCACCTGAAAGATTCTGAATTACTGCATCACAGTTCTCGCTCTGCACTCCGTAAACCCTGGTTGTTTTTCCTGATTCCTTTATTGCCATTGCTATACCAGATATGAGTCCCCCACCTCCCGTCGGCACAATCACATTTTCAACCTCTGGCAACTGTTCAATGATTTCCAGACCAATGGTGCCCTGACCTGAAATTATGAACCTGTCGTTGAATCCATCTATGAATGTTCTGCCTTCGCTCAGTGCGATCCTCTTTGCCTCCAGATATGATTCCGCGTAACTATCACCATGAAGAAGTATTTCTGCACCGTAGTTCCTCACAGCGTTAATCTTAGCACTTATTGTGTAGGAAGGCATTACTATTTTTGAACTTATTCCACTTGCCCTGGCAGCAAAAGCTACCCCCTGCGCATGATTTCCAGCGCTGCAGGCCACAACACCGGCGGTCTTTTCTTTTTCGGTGAGCATACTTATCTTGAAAAGCGCACCTCTGGATTTAAATGAGCCTGTCTTCTGAAAGTTTTCGAGCTTCAGGTAAATAGGTGCATTGAACATGTCTGAAAATGTTTTTGAATACATGAGTGGAGTAATCTCTGTTTTTCCCCTGAGGAATTTTCTCGCATCCTGTATGTCCTGAAATGTTGGCATTTGTTTACTTTCTGACATACTACGCCTCACCTTCAGGATCCATCAACCTGTTGAATAGGCTTAGAGAATCCCTGAGAATGGTTTCACAGTCTTCAGAGAATAACTTGATTTTGAGTAGCTGTTCTTCACTGTAGGAGTTATTATTCATGTATTTCAGATTTATTCTCACATTTAGCAGTGCAGAGTCAGCGGCGGCTTTGGCCATGATGAGACCTGCTGCGGCGTCTGATGATGCGTTCCTGTTTCCTATTTTCAGTAACCTGCTGTTAAGCCTCATTGCTCTCTGGCAGTTCATTGCTATCTTCCATGGGCTCCTAATTGCATCTCTCATTGCCCTGTCCATTGCTTCCTTTCTGATCCTTTTTTCCTCATCGTTAGATTTAGGGAGTTTCCTTGCTGCACCAATCCCATTAAATGATGCCGTATCCTCCTCTATTCCTGCCATTAGTAGCTCTTTTACTTCAATCATTTCATTTGTTATTCGGCGAATTTCTTCCTGCTGGTCTTCGTAACCTTTCTTCCCTTCAGTTAAACGAGAAACCATCAAACCGAGAGAGGCAGATACTGCTCCTACAAGTGCAGCTGCAGATCCACCACCTGGTGCAGGGGATGAGGATTCAAGTTCTCTCATAAAATTATTTAGATCAATCATTCCCACACCTTCTTTTCAAATATCTGATTTGACTTGAAGC
>JAMDCG010000005.1 GCA_023489425.1 Thermoplasmatota archaeon | reverse complement strand
ACCAATTTTTTTATATTATTTGTAATTAGCCATCATTATGAATCATAAAATTGTTGCATCCCTTGATATAACAGACGAGAAGAAGTTGATTTCTATTGCTGAGGAAATAAGTAACAGCGTGTTTGCAATTAAAATAAACTGGCCAACAATATTGAGCCTCGGAAAATCAATTATAGGAAAACTTTCCATGTTTTCAAAAGTGATTTGCGATCTGAAGATAGCAGATATACCGAATACCAACAGGCTAATTATTGAACAAATTTCAGAGGAAAACCCATGGGCAGTTATTGGACACCTCTTTCCAGGACCTGATTCTATGAAATCTCTTGTTGATAATTCTGGTGAAATAAAAATAATTGGAGTTGCATCAATGAGCAATCCCGGGTCTAATCTGTATCTTAACCCAAACTTTGAGAATCTAGTTTCTGATGCTATAACTCTTGGATGTTACGGTATTGTGGCACCTGGAAACGATTATGAACTCCTCGGAAAAATATCAAGGACAAAAGGACCATTGAAGATTTTCTCTCCTGGAGTTGGCGCACAGGGTGGTGGATACAAAAAAGCAATTAGCTTTGGCTCAGACTATGTAATAATAGGTAGATCTATCTATGAGAATCCTGAACCACTGAAATATATAATGAATCTGGAAGGAGAAAACTAACCACGAGAAAATGTCACAGGTCGTTAACTATTCGGCCGTAAAGTTGATCCAGTATTTTTGTAAGTATAAGTAAGATTTATGAGAGTATTTATGCAAATTAACTACGAAAGTTATATATTGTAATCAAAAATACAGGTAATATCACTACAAAGACTGATCATTATGAGTGACGTCCTTCCTGAACTAGAACAGAAAAGAGAGATTTTAAGAAATCTGGTCGAAGACCATATCAAGAGGCGAGATGAGCTTTCGCAAGAAGCCCATTATTACGCTGAAGAGAGGGATAAACTTAACCAGAAATCTAAATCTATGCGAGAAATTGTTATGAAAAAGATTGACGATAAGGGACAGCTTATCGAAAAAATTCAGAAAATGAGAAATGAAAAAGAAGATCATTTTAAAGAACTTTCTGAATTGAGAAGGGAGTTAAGAAAATACCGTGATTCATTTAAATCACAGGGTGCTGATCCTTCTGAATTAAGAAGAAAGGAGAAGGAACTTCAAAGGCTTGAGAAAACCCAGCAGACTACGCAGCTTAAGAAGGATGAGGAAAAAAGGATAGTTCTTGAGATCAGGAAGCTCAGCAACGATATTAGAAAAACAAGGGAAGCTGTAGAAAAAGAACTGAAAGAAAACGACAGTGTTAAGGATTTATCTGGAAAGATAAACGAGAAGAGAAAAGTTGTAGATGAGTTCAAGAAGGAAATTGACGAAATATCCAAACAGATAAATGGGCTTGGAGACGAGATTAGTAAGGGTCTTCAGGAACTTGATGAAACAAGAAAAAAAGCCGATGAATTTCATGAAATGTTTATAAAGTTCAATAAGGAATCTGAGAAAGAACATGAAGGGTTCATAAAGGCAAAAACTGAACTCAGAGACCTTGAAAAGATACTTGGTGGAATGGCAGCAAAAACTAGAGCCACCAGAAAGAAGGAGAAGGAAGGGGAATTACAGAATAAGGCAAATGTTCTTTTTGATAAATTTAAGAATGGGGAACAGCTCACAACAGAGGATCTCCTGATTCTCCAAAAAGCTGGATTTCTCTAATCCAGGCTATTATTACTTTCAGAAGAAAGAGATACATTATAAATTCTTGACCCGTCCTGTATATTTATGTTTGATGAGAGAGCGCTCTCTATTACCTCACAATCCTTTCCAATGGAAGTCCCTTTCATTATTACCGATTTTGAAACAGTAGATTTCTTCCCTATACTACAGTTTTCAAATATTATTGAATCCCTGACATTGCAGTTCTCTGCTATTACCGCGTTATCATAAACTGTTGAATTCTCTATTAAGGCATTCTTTCCAATTTTAACTCCTTCTCCTATATAGCAACTTCCTGTAACAGTAAAATCTGATCCTGCAGGTCTTTCCCTGATTATCATTTTCCCTTTAAAATTGGTCTCATTTATTTCATTACCATACTTTTCAGACATCAGCTGGTTTGCAAGAATAAGTTCCCTGGGTCTTCCTGTATCAAGCCATGCTCCCTTGCCGTGATAAGTATTTATCTCAACTCCTTCTCTTAATAGTTTGGGAAAGAGTTCCTTGGCAAAGTCATAAGTTTGATCTTCAGGTATATGATTGAATATTTCTGGTTCAAGAATATATATTCCTGCATTCACCATATTTGTAAAAACCTCAGCAGCGGTAGGTTTCTCAAGGAATCTCTTAACAATATTATTTTTATCCTCAACAATACCAAACTGAGTTGGATCTTCAACTTTAGTTAGTACTATGGTTGCAATCTTTCCACTCTCCCTGTGTGACCTCACTGCCTCTTCTATATCAAAGTCAGCAAGAACATCTCCACTTGCTACAACAAAGGTATCATTCAGAAAACCCTCAACCATTTTTACAGAACCTGCGGTTCCTGCTGGTTCTCTCTCTACAGAATACAGTATACTCTGCTTCTGGTGCTTTGTTTTTATCAATCCTGAAATCAGTGCTTCGAATTTATATCCTGTAGTAACTATGATATCTTCAATGCCAGCCTGTGCAAACGATCTAATTGGGTATTCCATACATGGTATACCAGCAATGGGTACCAGTGGTTTAGGTATTGCATAGGTTATTGGCCTCAGCCTTGTTCCTCTTCCACCGGCCATTAAAACTCCCTTTAGAGACATAGTTCTACATACTCATTAATATTAAAAATATTGAGTATATAGAAGATGTGGAGGAAAATAGATAAAACCTATATTTTCTTCATTTGGTTCATAACTTCCCGTGATAGATTATAAGATCTATAATGCGGATTATTTCTCTTCTTCGCCGTAGTATGGAATCTTAAATTTTACCCCCTTTCTCAGTAACTCCTTCGATGATTCATATCCCGCATCCGCATGTCTTATAACTCCAATTCCGGGATCTGCATTGAGTACCCTTTTAATTTTATCCTCTGCTTCCTTTGTTCCATCGGCAACAAGTACAAAACCGGAATGGATTGCGTTACCTATTCCTGTACCTCCACCATGATGTACTGAAACCCATGTTGCTCCAGATGCAGTGTTTAGTAGAGCGTTAAGTATGGGCCAGTCTGCAATGGCATCAGAACCATCCTTCATGTTTTCTGTTTCCCTGTATGGAGATGCCACAGAACCCGTGTCGTGGTGATCTCTACCGATCGCAATTGGGGCCGAAAGATCTCCATCCTTTACCATGTCGTTCATTATAAGACCTATTTTTTCTCTTTCTCCATAGGCGGCGTAACATATCCTTGCCGGTAACCCCTGGAACTTTACCTTTTCCCTTGCAAGTTTCAACCATTTCACGAGGTGATCATTATATCCTAGATGATATGAAATTGCCTCGTCAAGCTTGTAAATATCTTCCGGATCACCAGATAGGGCAACCCATCTAAACGGACCGGAACCAACTGCAAATAAATCTCTAATATATGCCGGCACGTATCCCTGTATCTCAAATGCCCTGCTTTCTCCACCTTCCTTTGCTCTGGTTCTCAGGTTGTTTCCATAATCAAAAACTTTAGAACCATATTCCTTCATCTTCAGTATCGCCCTAACTTCCTTGACTATGGATTCATAAACCTTCTTTCTGTATGCCTCGAAATCCTCTTCCCTAAACTTTGCAGCACTTTCAACGGTATATCCTTCTGGTATGTAACCTAAGTTCAGATCATGGGCTGCTGTCTGATCCGTTACCACATCTGGAACTATTTTCTTTCTTGCAAGCTCATCGAAAATTGTTGCAGCATTTCCAAGCAGACCGATTGATATGGGTTTTTTCTTCTGCACGTATTCATCCTTAATCCTAAGAGCATCGTCAAGATCCTTTGCCTGAACATCAAGATATTTTCCTTTCAATCTTCTATCTATTTTCTCCTGATCTACATCCACGACTAAGCCAACACCATTATTCATTGTAATTGCCAGAGGCTGGGCACCGCCCATCTCTCCAAGGCCAGCTGTGAGAACCCATTTTCCTGTGAGATCCGGCTGATTGAAATCCTTCTTGGCCATTGCGTGCAATGTTTCGTATGTACCCTGAAGAACACCCTGACTTCCTATGTATATCCATGAACCTGCAGTCATCTGCCCAAACATTGTGAGACCTCTCTTTTCCAGATCCCAGAATATATCATCGGTTGCCCATTTTGGAACTATCTGGGCGTTGACAATAAGAACACGTGGTGCTTCCTTTGTTGTCTTGAAAGCACCTACTGGCTTGCCTGACTGGATCAGTAGTGTTTCGTCGTTGTAAAGTTCTTTCAGCATTGCAACGATTTCATCAAAATCCTTCCATGTCCTTGCAGCCTTTCCCTTCCCTCCATAAACTATAAGGTTTTCCGGGTCCTTTGCAACTTCTGGATCGAGATTGTTCATAAGTAAACGAAGTGCGGCTTCCTGCTGCCATCCCCTTGCATTTAATTTTTTACCTCTTGGAGCCCTTATTTCTTTATATTCTCTCATAATTGTGTAAGGAAAATTAGTTTAATAACTCTTCTTTGCCTAATAAGGAGTGTTTTGATGGTTCCTGCATGTTGTTTATGAAATTTATTTTTCAGTTTTTGCCTGAATAGTAGAGACTCCCACCAAACGCTAGCGCCCAAATTATATTCGGAATCAGTATCAATCGCTCTATTCCCCCTACCCCAAGTCCCAAATCATAGTTTGTGGAAACTTCTATAGTTAGAGTGAAGAGTATTAAAGCTACCAGACCAAATGCTCCAAGAACGGCCCATATGATTGCCATTCCATCTTTCTTTTTGAAAAGCACAAAAAATGAAGCTATTGATGCAAACACGAAGGCAAACAGTGCAAATATGAGATGGATATCTCCAAAGTGTTCGTTGAATATTCCAACACCTGCTGCTCCTATTCCAGATAGTATAAGTGATACTGTTAATCCCATAGAATATTTCTTTAGAAATATTCCAGATAGCACCTCAAATATACCAAGAACAATTATGCTGATATCAAAAATATAGGGAGTACTGTCGATTCCCAGATGACTTATGGTGTTGTTTGAGATACTGTATCCCTTGTCCACAAAAGCAGCTATATTCAAGAATATGAAAAATTGGGCTATACCTATGAAAAGGAACAACCCCCCATATTTGAAACTTTTATTATTTGATGCCATAAAATATCAGTAGATTATACAATTTAAACTATAGTATAATTCTATTTCATTTAATAACTAAAATGGTTATTTGGTTAGAATTGATTTTAATTCATTGTTTTTTCAAGAAAGTTCCTTGTTTCCTTCATGAATTGTAGTATATGTTCCTTTTCCGTAAAACCGTGACCTTCTCTGGGAAATAGAAGCAATCTTACATCCTTTCCATTTTCCTTTAGAGCTCTGTAGAACTGGAATGACTGGCCTACTGGAACACATGGATCAGATTCTCCATGCATTATGAGAAGTGGAGTCTTTATGTTCTTTACGTACCTGAGAGGTGAGAACTTTAAAAATTTATCAAACTCAAGTGCTTTCTGATCGTACTGAATTTCATCCCATTCAGGGATATTTGTTGTACCATGAAAACTGATCCAGTCAGAAATTCC
>JAMDCG010000106.1:3211-5728 GCA_023489425.1 Thermoplasmatota archaeon | reverse complement strand
ATTTAATGCATAACGAGGATTCAGATGAGCACGATGAAAAAGGAGACGTTGTTAGTGATGCTGTAACTGATCCGCTTATTCGAAGAAAAGTAATGGAAAAAAGAATGAAGAAAATGGACCTGTTAAAAAAGGAACTCCCTCCAACACCCCAGTACAGATTGGAAGATGCTGAGTATGCGGTTGTACAGTGGGGATCCACACAGGGTGCAGTTGAGGAAGCAGTTGATATACTCAGGAATAAGGGAATTAAGGTTGGAGCAATTGAAGTGAACAGACCTTACCCAGTAAATCCAGATATATTGAAACTTACAAAGGGAAAGAAAAAGATAATATTTGTAGAAAATAACTACACAGGACAGTTATTAAGACTAATTAAGTCGGAACTAAATCTTGAAGCAGATCTGATTACCAAGTATGATGGTGAGTCGTTCTACCCAGGAAAGCTGGCTGAAGACATAGAGAAAAAAATAAAGGAGTGAAAAAAATGGTTACATTAGCAGATTTTAAAGGAACGGTAAAAGCAGATTGGTGCCCAGGATGTGGAAATTTTGCACAATTGACTGCAATACCAATGGCACTGGCAGAGTTAGGTATTAAACCACAAGACACTGTGATAGTATCTGGTATAGGTTGTTCAAGCAACATGCCGGAATTTGTAAAGGCATATGGATTTCATGGAATACATGGTAGATCACTTCCTGCTGCTTCGGGAATAAAATGGGCAAATCCTGAATTAACAGTGATTGCCTATGGTGGAGATGGTGACGGTTTCAATGAGGGTACACAACATTTTTACCATGCAGCAAGGAGAAATCCGGACATAACATACATAGTTTCAGATAATCAAATATTCGGGCTTACAACAGGGCAGGCATCTCCAACATCAAGGCTTGGAATGAGAACAAAGACCACTCCAGATGGAAATATTGAACCTCCAATAAACCCAGTTACAATGGCTCTCAATGCAGGTGCGACATTTGTGGCAAGAGAATTTTCAGGGGATGTTAAACATATGCAGGCAACAATAAAGAAAGCCATTCAGCACAAAGGGTTCTCGTTCATCGATGTTTTCAGTCCATGTGTGACTTACAACAAGGATAATACCTACGATTTCTTCAGGAAGAGAGTATACAAAGTGGAAGATGAAAAACACGATCCCACAGACTTTATGGCAGCGTATAAAAGGGCAGATGAGTGGGGAGATAAAATACCAATCGGAATCTTTTACGAAGCTAATGACATGACATATGAGGAAAGGGATTCAGTGATGAAAACTCCACTTATAAAACAACCCATAACAAAGTTAACAGAAGAAGTTCTTCAGGAATTTTACTGATCTCCCTGAAGTTTACTTCACTTTTATAAAATTTATTATACTCTCTTTAAATCCACTCCCATGAATTTTTCTTTTCGACAACTCACTTTTCAGTCTTTTGGCTCAGTAGGTCCCGCACTTAACTTTGTAGCTCTCCTGCCTTTGATTGCCTATTTCTCAGGTACCATGATGACTCTTGTTGTGGTAATTGCTTTCCTTATCAGCTTCATTAGTTTCATGCCAATCATTTTCTTCTCCTCAAGAATTTCTGATGGGTCAGGATATTCAGCATATGCAATGTATTCTCTTGGATTAAGAGTTGCAATCTTTACAGGACTGGTTTATATTATGTACTCCTTTCTTGTGATTCCCAACATAATTATGTTTTCGTCATTCTTTGTGCAATCATTTATAATTTCGGTGAATAAGATCTTTTTCGATCTCATATTTGCAGCAATCCTTCTACTTCTTCTCGCATTTCCATTATTAAAAAGAAGAAATCTCGCAATTTCCGTTATAACTGCAATTGGAATGATTGAAATTCTTGGAATTCTTGTCTTAAGTATAGCGATGATTATTATGAGGAGTCATTCTGCTGTTTCCACAGTTTCCACATCTGTCTTTTCAGGGAATTTCTGGGAGGGAGTTTTAATTGGAGTTCTTATGTTTTCCGGCAGTGGGAGTGGTATATTTCTTTTTAACAGATCAGGTGTTCCATCATCAAGATTAAATCGAACACTGATAGTTTCATACATTATCACAGGAATTATCATGATATTTGCTGCCTATGCATTAACCGTGTTTCTTGGAAGTAATATCAACTCCTATTCATTAAACCCCGTTATTTTGCTCAAAATTCTCGGATCAGATATGGGATCAATAGTTCCACTTCTACTGTTAGCCTTACTATTGTTGAGTTCTTATAACTTAATGCTGTCTTATTCACACGCATTGATGAATATGTATGAAAATTTTCAGGGCAGGATCCTGAGGAAGATAAAGTATGTTAAATCAGGAAAATTCATCACAATTTTACTTGCAGTGGATGTATCAATCATATTAATTTCAAGATCCACTATTGGTTTTTATAATGCATTCGTAGTGATTGCAGAGGTCGTTAGTCTTTCATATGTTATTGTGCACCTTATTGTGGGCATTTCTTTATTTAATTCGAGTAAATTTAGCAGAGGAATAAGATCGGT
>JAMDCG010000106.1:0-3051 GCA_023489425.1 Thermoplasmatota archaeon | reverse complement strand
GTGATTGAAAATACTATTTCATCTTGATTGTACCACCTGAAGGACTTCCTGGA
Source organism: Thermoplasmatota archaeon (assembly GCA_023489425.1). Next base: position 2,998 of record JAMDCG010000106.1, on the reverse strand, counting down.
ATTTTCTGTCTGTATAATATGGAAAAGAGACCCAGGGGTGTTCTCCCCTTTTTCTCAGGTTCCTTGAGTTTCAGGAACAGAAATGATGAGGAAAACCTTCCGGCAAACACTATCATGTATGAGAATTCCAGAGCTTTTACAAGTGGAAAGACAGAGAGTGCATATTGAAGAAGATAACCACCGACGAGTGCGCCCATTAAATACACCAGTCCATTGAAACCATTAATTATTGATATGTATTCTGCCCTTCTAGTTGTCGGAATAATATCAAGGAGATATGAATTCATAACAATATTCTGTAAAGCCCCAAGAAAACCGCTATATGCTTCAAGGAGTACAAATAGTAGAAAAGAATGGAAAAACGCATAAAATACCGGGATCAGGCTCAACATAACCCTGTTGACGAAGATTAGGGGCGGTCTCTGGGTTTTATCAGTTACCCTTCCAAGTAGCGTCTGAATTACTATGGTAACTGATAGGGATACTATGGTGAGTATGGCTACTACTCTAAGTCCAAAACCCATAACGGAAACTATTGTAATTGGAAACATAGGCCAGGCCATCGACCAGAAAAACCCCTGAATATTGGTTGCCCTGAAATATGGGAAAAAGTTATCATCATATCTAATCTTTCTTATGGTCGCAAGAAGTGAACCCTCAAATCTTGCCCTGTGATTGGTCTCTTTCAGAGAAACCAGTAGAACACTAGAAATAAGGTATGTTGCTGAAGACAGAAAGAATGGTAGCATTATGTTGGACTGGAGATCGCCCCCAAATAGGAAAACCATTACAATCAGAGAAATTATGGTTCCTGCAGATGAAATGTTGTTTATGAAAGTCAAAAACTTACCCCTCACGCTTGAATCTGACAAATCTGCAATGAGAGAGAACCAGTTAACCGTAATCATAGAACCAAAAAGTGAAATCAGGGAATAAATTACTATTAAATTTACAGGATCGGATGCATAAGGCATCATTGCCCAGAGCGAGGCAAGAATGATACTTCCAATTATTAGGAATATTCTTCTGGATCCAGTTCTATCACTTATCTTACCCCAGAGAATCTGCCCTCCATTTGATATTGCGTTTGCAGAGGACTGAAGCCATCCCATCTCACTAGCACTTGCACCAATAAGAACAGCGTAAATTCCAACAAAGGTAGATGCTGCAGTTGCACCTACAGAAGACAAAAAAGATCTTATTCCGATAATTGATTTATTACTTGGCAATTTGTGTTCTGTGTGATTAAACTCTAAAAGATAAATATATCTCTTTTATGTTTTTTAAATATCAATATATCCAGAGATTTACTAACATTGTCATTCATAAAGATAAATTTTCCCGTAAGTAAAAGTGTTATTGTTCTTTAATATCATGTCATTCTCAGTACAAAAGCAAAAAGATTAGAAATAATATGCAGTCAAAGTGATATGTAAATAGCTGTGTCATCCAGAATAGTGCAATAGAGACAATAGCATTTATATGCATATTTCTATTACCCTACTACTCAATCAGGTTCAAAATTTGAATTAAACTAGGGTGATATATTGGCGAATGGAGAAAATGCAGGATCAAAATTAAGCAGTGACAGGGAAAAATTCCGATGGTCTAACAGTAAGTATAAAAGAAGAGTATTGGAATTAAAAAAGAAGAGCGATCCACTTGAAGGATCACCACAGGCCAGAGGAATCGTAATAGAAAAAATAGGAATTGAAGCCAAACAACCAAACTCGGCAATTAGGAAATGTGTTAAGGTTCAGCTTATAAAAAATGGCAGGCAGGTTACTGCATTTGCCCCTGGAGATGGTGCTATCAACTATATAGATGAGCACGATGAAGTTCTGGTGGAAGGAATTGGCGGAAGTAAGGGTAGAAGTAAGGGAGATATACCAGGAGTCAGATATAAGGTCGTTGGAGTTAATGGAATTTCCTTATCTGAGTTAGTAAGGGGAAGAAAGGAGAAGACGGTGAGATAATGGATCTTAAAATTTTTGGAAAATATGATGTAAATGGAATCGAGGTCCACGATTTGGGCCTATCAAAATATATTAATCTAAATTCATACATGAACCTGCACACAGGGGGAAGATTTTCAAACTATTCGGCTGGAAAGAAAAATGTTAACACTGTAGAAAGGTTAATAAATAAACTTATGAGAACAGAAAAGTGGACCGGTAAGAAATATGGCGCATACAGGATTCTGAGAGATGCATTCGAAATTATCGAAGAGAAAACCAAGCAAAACCCTCTCCAGCTGCTAATCAATGCAATTGAGAATGCTGCTCCAAGAGAAGAGGTAACAAGGCTAAAATACGGAGGCATTGCTGTTCCTAAGGCTGTGGATGTCGCTCCATCAAGAAGAGTGGATGAAGCCCTAAGGAATATTGCCATTGGATCAACCGATGCTTCATATAAAAACAAGAAATCCATTGAAGCATGTCTCGCAGATGAGATAATACTGGCATCCAAGAATGACCAGAATTCTCATGCAGTAGCCAAGAAAGAAGAAGTGGAAAGAATTGCAGCATCTGCAAGATGATTCTAAAATTTACTAACAACATTTTTAACAACCTACTGTTTAAATATAATTTCTTTATAATACGTCCATGAAAAACAAACTCGTTATGGGAATATTCAGTCTCTTGTTTGGAGGTTTAATTTTAATTTCCCTTATAATACCATGGTGGAACGAGTCATTTAATGTTTTTGGATTGTCTGGGGTGTTCTATCCCCTTTCTATACCAACTCTGCCTAAGAGTGATCCCGTATACCTTTCATACATTACCGGCATTCTGATTCTTATCTCAGGAATTACTGCAATAGCTTTTGGCATTATTATGATATTAAAAAAGAAAGGTAGAAACTCAAACTTAGGGTCTATTGTAGCATCAATTATTGGTATTATGGGATTCATTTTTTACATAATATTCATCTATAAGATCTCCCCTGATGTGAATGGTAATATATTTTATTACAGTAATTTTGTTGAGTCCTATAG
>JAMDCG010000089.1 GCA_023489425.1 Thermoplasmatota archaeon | reverse complement strand
TCAATATAAAATGAACCTTTCTTTAGTGTTGGACTGTGAATCTGGAAGATAAATTTTCCACCACCAAGATCATATATCTTCTTTACAAAGCTGTCCTGAAGATCCTTTCTTTTGTTATTAACAAATGCATAGATATCAACAGAGCTTTCCTTATCTTTCACACATCTATATGACAGATTGCCTATAAAATTTAAAGAAATAAGGCATGAGGATAGAAATATGAAAAATATTCTTTATAGAAAACCTTAATTTAAAGGGAAATAAAGGATTTTTGAATCTTTCTGAAAGGGCCAGCAGCGAAATACCTTAAAATGGCAAGACTATAAATGAATTATGGAAATAAGGATTTAATTTAAAGGGGTTGGATTAATTGGAAGCAATGGATGAAAAGATTCAAAATCTTCAGAATCAGGTAGATTACGAAAAAATGATGCCCATATCCAATTGCGCAAGTCTTGCAAGGATGGAAATAGAGCTTGCCACACTTTATAATAGAAAGGGTGAAAAGGACAAGGCAAATCAGCTGCTGGAAGATGCAAAAAATGCATTAGCAGATCCAATGTGTCCAGAATCAAGAGACAAAAGGAGAGTTCTTAATCAGCTTTCATTTATAATGGGTGGTACCAGTGGTGCAGCCCTTCAGAATCCATACATGCAGGTGCGTACATCAATTCCAATATACATACGATTCATGGGTCTAATAATTCTGATGCTTGGATATGCAGTATTGTACATTCTTGGGTATTTTGGTTATATAACCAATGATATTTTATTCAATATTCTTGTTTTTGTGGTATTTATTGTAAGTCTGATTGCAGGCAGCGTAATCCAGAGAATGTACGTAAGGAAGGCTAGGTCAAGATAAATTTTATCATCTCCTGTAGTTTGGTTTGACGAGTATCCACATTACAACTTAATAAAGGTATAAGCATAAGATTATATTTTTTAACCTATAATCAATATACATAACATGACCAACATTTTGATCACAGGTTCTCTGGGGCAGGTAGGTTCTGAATTAATTGATTATCTACTGGCGAGCTATGGAGGAACCATATACGCAACTGATGTACAGAAGGAACCAAAAATTAGGGAAAATAGCAGGATCAATTATGAATTTCTGGATGTTAGGGATAGGGAAGCAGTGGATAATATAATCAGGAATAGGAATATAGATGAGGTATACCATCTGGCATCAATCCTGTCTGCAACTGGTGAAAAAGACCCATACCTTGCCTACAATGTAAATTTAACAGGTACAGTAAATGTGCTGAATGCCTGTGTTACAAGAGACGTAAAAAAGGTATTCATTCCTTCAACAATTGGCGTCTATGGTCCAGAGGTTCAGAAAGAGAATGCCCCAATTAGACACAACTCAATTCCAACAACAATGTATGGCATAACAAAATTTACAACGGAAATGCTGTCACAGTATTATTTCAACAAGTATAATCTTGATGTCAGGAGTCTAAGATATCCTGGACTCCTTAGCTATAAGGTAGCTCCAACAGCCGGTACCACAGATTATGCTGTGGACATGATAAAGCACGCAGCCCAGGGCAACCTTTACGAATGCTATCTGAAGGAGGAGACAAAATTGCCAATGCTCTACATGCCAGATGCAATGAAGGCAACACTTCGGATGATGACATCACCACAGGAGAGCATAAGAATAAGAACATCCTATAATGTGATGGCATACAGCTTTTCACCAAAGGAATTGGAGGAAGAAGTTAGAAAACTTAACCCGGACTTCAATGTAAAATATAATCCTGATTTCAGGCAGAAAATAGCAGACACATGGCCCTATTCTATAAACACAGAAGATGCCGTAAAGGACTGGAACTTCAAGCCAGAATACGACCTGAAGGCCACGGTTGCAGATATGTTTAAAAATTTTAAGAATCAGTCAATCTGATTGAGGTCAACTTCAACTATACACTTGTTGCCTCCGTCGGAGAACTTTTCAACCAGGGTAAAATTATTTTCTCCTGATCTTTGAATAATGTCCTTTCCAAGAACGTCGCATATTACCTTTCCATTGTTCTTGGCCATTTCATAGAATATACAGTTATGCCTGATGATCCTGACAGTTTCACCATCAACTTCCATTTTTGCATAATACCCTAGCTTATTCAGAGCGTTAACAAAACTTTGCAGTCTTTGAATTTTCTTTTCCCTACCATCAAGAGTACCTTCAGAATTCTTAAAACCAGCTTTTTCCATTAATCTATCTGCAACATGCCCAAGAAGAAGGTTCAGTTTCATCTCACCGAATTCATTCCTGAATTCATCGAGAAATGTAGCCATGAGTTCTGAATATTTCTTTGGAAATAGTTCCATGCCGGATTGACTGATCTCATAGTATTTGGAAGGTCTTCCAGTACCTTCCTTCTTGAAGAATGGTTTCACGTAGCCCATCTTCTCCAGTGTATCCATGTGTTCTTTTACAGCAGTTTTATTCATATCCAGTGTATCTGCAAGATAAGCCATGCTTTTCTCCCCATTCTCAAGAATCATGAGAATACTTGTTTTTACCTTTCCAAGGAGAGGACTTACTGCAAGTTCATTTTCCATATATAGAGTAGTTAAATTACTTATATTAAGTTTATTGACTTTAAACATAAGTAAGTGTTTAAATAGGTTAAACCAATTTAGTATTATGGTTGAGCTGAAAATTAGCAATCTCTCCGCCAGTGTGGAGGGAAAGAAGATCCTGAAAGGGGTTGATATTGATGTTAAGGGAGGAGAAATCCATGCATTGATGGGACCTAATGGAGCAGGTAAGAGCACATTGGGAAATGTTCTCATAGGCCACCCGAACTATGTTATAGAAGGCGGATCAATTATACTGGACGGTAAAGATCTTACAGATAAAACACCTGAAGAGAGGGCCAGGGCTGGACTGTTTCTTGCTTTCCAGAGCCCGATCTCTATCCCGGGCGTAAAAATTTCTTCATTCCTTCGAACAGCATACAAACAGCTGCATCCTGAAGATAAGGTGACAGTCACAGAATTCTTCAACAGGGTAAAGGAACACCTGAAACTCGTAGGATTAGATGAGTCTTTCATGTCAAGGTCCGTTAATGACGGATTTTCTGGAGGAGAAAGAAAGAGATTCGAAATACTGCAGATGGCAATCCTCAAACCAAAGATAGTGGTACTCGATGAAATAGATTCTGGTCTGGATGTTGATGCACTAAGGCTCGTTGCAGAGGAGATAATAAAATACCACAGCAAAGAGGTCGGTTTCCTGATCATAACGCACTATCAGAGAATTTTAAAGAATATTGACCCAGATTTCGTTCACATACTGGTGGATGGAAAGGTTGTCAGGAATGGAGACAAGAACCTTGCCCTTAAGATAGAGGAAGAAGGTTACGATTGGATAAAGGAGTGATAAAGATGGAAGTTGAGTTAACAAAGGAAGAAGAAATAGAAAGATTAGTTGAAAGTTTGAAAGGTTCCAAGGCTTCAGACTGGGAATTTCATGATAAATTCAGCCCTGTCTATTCCACAGGAAAGGGTTTGAATAAGTCTGTAGTAGAGGAGATTTCAGAGATTAAGAAAGAACCAGACTGGATGAGAAGGATGAGATTGAAAGCGTTAGAAATATTTCAATCGAAGCCCATGCCAACATGGGGACCTGATTTGTCCGGCATAGACTGGGAAAACACCACATACTATAACAGACCAGATGAGAGAACATCCCAGAACTGGGATGATGTGCCAGATCAGATAAAGGATACATTCCAGAAACTGGGAATACCAGAAATGGAGCAAAAATATCTTGCAGGATCAGTTGCACAGTACGAAAGCGAGGGTGTGTATCATTCACTGAAAAAGGTGTGGGAAGATAAGGGAGTTGTTTTCATGGATCTTGATTCGGCTGTAAAGAACCATCCGGACCTTGTAAAGGACTATTTCTGCAAGGCAGTTCCATTCACTGATAATAAGTTTGCAGCACTTAATGGAGCAGTATGGAGTGGAGGGTCATTCCTGTATGTGCCCAAGGGCGTTCATATAGATATGCCTCTGCAGACATACTTCAGAATGAACAATGAAAGCACTGGACAATTCGAACACACAATAGTAGTGGGAGATGAAGGTTCCAAGGTTCATTACATCGAAGGATGCACAGCACCCAGATGGGACAAGGATTCACTTCACAGCGCAATTGTTGAGATATATGCACAAAAAGATTCAGATGTGAGATATACAAGTGTGCAGAACTGGTCAAAGAGTGTATACAATATGCCAACAAAGAGAGCCTGGGTAGACGAAAGGGCAAAAATGGAATGGGTCGGCGGATCACTGGGTTCCAAGATAACAATGATATATCCCTCATCCTATCTGAGAGGACCCTACGCGTCCACATCAAACCTGAATATCTCTCTTGCAGGAGCCGGAACAATCAAGGATACTGGCGCAAAGGCCATACATCTGGCACCTCATACTACATCTAAAATAATTGCAAAGAGCATAAGTATTGAGGACGGAAAGGCAATATACAGAGGACTTCTTAGAATGAACAAAGGGGCAAATGATTCAAGAAGCAAGGTACAGTGTGATGCCCTTCTGATAAACGATGATTCTCAGTCACTAACGTTCCCTCACGATGAGATATATGAACCCACTGCAACATTCTCCCACGAGGCAAGCGTTGGAAAGATAGGAACAGAAGAACTTACATATCTAAGATCAAGAGGACTCTCAGAGGACGAGGCAAGCTCTATGATTGTTCTTGGTTTCCTGGATGATGTAATGAAAGAAATTCCAATGGAATTTGCCATTGAAATGAACAGACTGGTAAAACTTGAAATGAACAAACTGGGAGCAGTAGGATGATCTTTCATGGAACAGTTTTCTGATCTTTTAAAAACAAGACTAAAAGATCCTGCCTATGATTTCAGACAGGATTCATTCCTGAATTATCTCAAAACACCAAAAAGGTCGTACAAGGAAAGTCCCACAGTCAAGGATTATGTGGATATTTCAGAAAAAGACCTTGAAAGAATGGCAACAGGATTATACAAACCACTTAAGCCAGCCTTAAAGGGCAGCGAATGCGACGTAATGATAGGCAACGGCAGGATTATTTCCAAGAAGGAAGTGTCCGGGGTAAAAATAAGTAATATTACTGATGTATTGAGTGAACTTCCTTCTATAGTTTGGGAAAAGAAGGGAAAGGAAAGAGAGGAGTTTCTGATAAACGCATCATGGAGTGGAGGCTACTTTGTAAAGATCGATGGCGATAAAAGTGTTAAGCTCACCATAGATGCATACAATGATGGTATGGATTCAGGTTCTGAGAAGAACATTATATTAATTGGGAAATTCTCAAAGGTAAATATTGTTGAATCCAGGTACACCGAAGGTGAAGCATCAGGCAATCCAACACAGGGGAAGGCTACATACATATTCCTCGATGAAGGTGCATCCCTTGAATATAATTATCTTCAGGACAAGAACACAGCAGTGAATGACATTACATTTGTCAGAACATTTCAGGAAAAGTCTTCCAATTTCAAGATATTCCACGTGAATCACGGTTCAGGAAAATTACTGTTTGTAAATGAATCGACACAGGAAGGGGATGAATCTGATTACAGGGTATTCGGTGCAAGCTTTAGTAATGGGCATCAGGCCATTGATATCAGAGACAGCAGCTTCCAGATCGGAAAGAGTACCTCTGCTGATATTGAGGTCAGGGGTGTCGTTAAAGGATCAAGTACAACAATTCACAGGGGAAATATAGATATTGAATTACCAAGCATTCTTTCAACAGGATTTTACGATTCAAAGATACTTTTGCTTTC
>JAMDCG010000086.1 GCA_023489425.1 Thermoplasmatota archaeon | reverse complement strand
ACATCTTTTACTGTGGGTTTCTCTATAAAGCTTATGGACTGTAAAATATTTACTGCCTTTCTCATATCGCCATCAGAATTTTCAAAAATTGCCTCAAGTATCTCTCCATCTACTGGAAGTTTCTCTGTGTCGGCAATTTTCTTAAGGGCTTCTACCATATCTTCTAATGATATCTTTCTGAATCTTACAATTACGCATCTCGATTGTATGGGTGGAATGATACCAGAACTGTAATTACATGAAAATATGAACCTCACATTTTTGTAATATATCTCCATCGTTCTCCTCAAAGCTGCCTGAGCCTCTGGTGTTAACTGATCTGACTCGTCAAAGAAAACAATCTTGAATTTCCCATCAGTTATTGATCCATTTCTTGCAAATTCCTTAACGTCATTCTTTATAACGTCAATGCCTCTATCATTAGATGCGTTAAGCTCAAGCAGGTGATCTCTCCAGTTTTCTCCCAGCATCTCCCTTGCAAGACAGAGAGCCATTGTTGTTTTTCCCACACCTGGTGGACCTGCAAAAATAAGATGGGGCATCTCTCCCGACTTGATGAAACCTTCCAGCATCTTTACTGTTTCTTTCTGACCAGCAACATCGCTTACCTTTTCTGGTCTGTATTTCTCAATCCAGATTTCCATCCATTCCTTATCACATATCACACATATAAACTGAACGAATGATTTCCATTTAAATAATGGTCATTTTTTTATTTAAGGGACAATTACCACAATATGGAAAGAAAATCCATAATAGTTTTTGCCTCTGGCTCCGGTACAACATTCAGTGCAATACTTGAATATTCACACAGAAAGGATTCATCTTTCGATGTGGCAAGCCTTGTTTCTGACAGAATGAAATCAGGGGCTGTAAGTATAGCCAAAAACAATGGTGTGGAAATCATAGAATATAACTCAGAAACTCCCTGGATTCTTAAAAAGAAGAAACCAGACATGATAGTCCTTGCAGGATTCCTTAAGATAATAGAACCATCTCTTCTGGCGGCATTTCCAGATCGAATTGTAAACATCCATCCTTCTCTTCTTCCATCATTTGGAGGAAAGGGTTTCTATGGAATCAAAGTGCATAGAGCAGCCATTGATTATGGGGTACAGTACAGCGGCTTCACAATCCACATAGTGAACAGCGAAGTTGATCGTGGACCAGTGATTTTTCAGTACGCTGTTCCTGTTCTTGCAGAAGATTCGCCAGAATCTTTACAGGAAAGAATTCACAAATACGAACTGCAATACTATCCAGCAGTAATCCAAAGTATGCTCAAAAATAACTTCAAAATAGAGAAAAATAGATTTCTACTGAACCTGTATTGAAGGTTCCTTATTCCCTTCCATTTTATTCTTTGCATATCTGATAATTATGAGAATTATGGTGATGATTGCACATATGAAAACCAGTACTATCCCGATTATTATTGGAGACAGGGCTGCACTTCCATATGGCAGTATATCAACTGTAAATGTACCGTCGAATAAGAAATGCATTGGAATGTCCACAAATGGACCAAAGATCATGAATCCAATAGCAAAGGCAAATCCACCAAGAGCAGCCTGAGGTATTTTAGAAAGACTCCAGTCTCCATATGCATAATGGGCATATCCGAATAGAATGCTGGTTCCAAAAATCATTATCCAGTCGTACAGGTCAAGTTTTCTATGGAATTTCTTCATCAGTTTCCCCGGAACAAGAAATACCTCCCAGATTTTGTAATCTCTTTTCTGCAGATAATATCTTATTGCCAGATAGATACCAATAGGAAGAATCCTGAATTCAAGTTCTTCCACAAAAGGAGCATAAATTAGTTGAAAATAAAAGAAGACGGGTTCTGTATTCTCAATTTCAGTGATCCCCTTTGCACTGATTGGGGCTCCCAAAGCATCCTGAAACAGAACCAGAACTATAGATAAAAAGTATATGAGAGAGCCAATGCCAGCTATATATCCAATTGGAGAATCAAGGGGATTTTTACCTCTATGATTTGCGGTAGTCCTGTAATTATAGTAGAAAATATACAGGTATAGTGCAAAAAGGACACCAATACCAGCAAAGAATGGAATAGGGAGATACAGGGAGAGAATATTCTTCGGTGGATAGTAAAAGTAGACAAACATATTCTTCAAGGTTATGGATGATGCTACCATCCCACCGTGTATATACGTGTAACTGAGAATTTCACTCATTCCATATAACATAAGCACGGTCATGTCTGCAAAAAATATCAGAAATAATATATCTGACTTTCCGAACGACCTCATTATGTGTACTGATCGCTTTAAGGGTTTAAATCACTTTCCACAGTCTAAAATGAATTGCTTCTTGTTTCTAATTTTAAATTTATGTGGAAAAAATTAGTAGAATTTAAAGTTTCCTTCAACTTATAATACCGTATTCTGTAGCCTGTTATCCTAACTAATAAATCTATATCCATGATCAGCGGATACCTATAAATCTCTGAAAACAATAAACAATTCTAAAATCATTGTTCATCTTTTTGTTGTTCTTCTAAATTGTAAGTTCTTTTCAAAACACCATAATCTTTTAGGGTTCCTATTCTTTATGTTCCATGGGATAAATGGTCATTAATATGTCGTCAACATAGGTATTTTCAACCAGAAATTGACCTTTTCTCTGTCCTTCTATAGTAAATCCTAATTTCTTATAAAGTGATATTGCATTCTCATTTGAGGAAAATACTTCCAGATTCAGCTTTATAATTCCATTCTCCCTACACCACTTTATTCCATTCTCGATCATCCTTCTTCCTATCCCCTTTCCCCTGTGTTCAGAAACAATCGCAATTCCAAGGTTGGCCGTGTGTCTATTTTTCTTATAAAATCCCCTCTGTATATTCATGGTTCCAACTATTTCTCCATTAAAAACGGTTACAAGAGTAAGATCATCGGGGTTTCGCAATATATCCTTTTGTCCTCTTTCTGTGTAAAGATATATCTCGCTTACGAGGTATATTTTTTCACTCATTACGTTCTGCATGCACTTAATGATGCCAGCTGCATCAGACGGAACGGCAACTCTTATTTCATAGGAGTTTTCTTCCATTGATTCACTTTCTTCCTAGAAGTGATTTGTTTATCTCATCTTCAAGTGAGTTCATGTCTTTCAGGATATCTCTGATACCATCCAGAAGCTCTTCCTTCTTTTCAACAAAATCTGGTGTAATGATCGCTCCGTCCTTTGATGGTATTATAATGCCATCCTTTTCAAGGACTCTCAGGGAATACCTTATTTTATGATCAGGCAGACCTGTGAGTTGAGAAATTTTGATAATTCCTGAGGGTTGTTCTCTCATAAGAGATTCAATAATACTAATATGCCTTTTTGCGGTTTCCAGCGCATCCCGCAGTTCCTTAAATACGTTATCTCCAATTGCCACAATAATCCATCCACAATCATTAAGGAATATTAATTCTTATTTAGAAAAATTATAATTTCCTTTTTAGGCAAAGTGGTAGGTAGATTTTATAAAGAATTTTCATGGATAAATTATCTTGCCGTTGTCTGAAACACTCTGTTCTTTTCCTATCATAGACCTTATTATCTTCTCTCTTTCTGCTATATAGTCATCAAATTTTTCTGGAGTATTGGAGCGGGCCCTTATTCTAATTGCAGTATTTCTTAGATATATCTCCAGACGAAGCTTGAATGAAAAGTCGGCCTCAAGTGTTTCAACTTCCAGAATATCATCCATATGATGTTAATATTTCACTGTTTATTAAGTATTATTAAATATCATCTGGGATGGGACTGAAAGTTAGTAGAGAAAAAGATTTTTCCTATTTAATAGAAGATGGTCATTCAATCGCCAGAGTCATAGGTACAGAGAATATAATAAATCAGGCAATGGGAACTGAAGCTATTATACAGCTCCTCAACATGGCAGAACTTCCAGGAAAGATTGGTATACCTATTGGTCTTCCTGACATTCACCAGGGATATGGGTTCCCAATCGGGTCTGTTATTGCATTTGATTCTGATAACGGGATCGTATCTCCAGGCGGGGTAGGTTACGACATCAACTGTGGGGTTGCACTGATGAATACCGGGATAGACAAAAAGACATGTAGATTGCATATTAAGGATATATTAAAAGAAATATTCAACCAGGTACCTGTAGGTATGGCCAGAAGCAGAAATAAATTATCTAGGAGAGATATTGAAGCTATAACTTCTGAAGGGATTCAGTGGTTATATTTCAGGGACATGGCAACAGAGGACGATATAAATAAGACAGATTATAATGGATCTATATTTGGCGCAGAACCAGCAAACATATCAGAAAAAGCTTATTCACGGGGAATGAACTTTTTTGGAACACTCGGATCCGGAAACCATTTCATTGAATTACAATTCTCAGATCAGATCATTAATAATGAAATTTCAGAAGAATTTGGAATTCATAAGGACATGGTATATATAATGATTCATACCGGTTCAAGAGGTCTTGGCCATCAGGTGGCAACAGATTATATTCAGAAAATTAGAGATCTGGATCACAACAAACGTCTGAAGGACGCCCAGCTATCATATATGGAATTGAGCAGCAGGGATGCTGAGAGATACATTTCCGCCATGAATGGGGCTGCGAACTATGGATTCGCAAACAGGCAAATGATCATAAGTCTAATTAGAAATGCACTAAAAAAAGTGATGGGGAATGAGTTCGTGGAAGATGAGTCAGAACTGGTTTACAATATATCACATAATATTGCAGCTTTCGAGGAGCATGATATCGAAGGGAGGAGACAAAAGGTTCTTGTTCATAGAAAGGGTGCTACAAGAGCACTCCCTCCAGAATCTACATCCGGTTATTATGCTGGAATAGGACATCCTGTAATTGTTCCAGGAAGTATGGGGACAGCCTCATATGTACTGAGAGGAGTAGGAGGAAACAGCGAGATTTCATTCTCAACCAGTTGCCACGGTGCAGGGAGAGTTCTGGGAAGGAAGATGGCCAAAGAAAAACTATCTCCAGAATTAATTGAAAAAGAGCTTGAAGCATTGAAGATTGAAATGAAGTTTGCAAGTACTTCGGCGCTCACTGAAGAGGCACCAGAGAGTTACAAAAATATAGATGAGATATATAATTCCATAGTAGGTGGAAAAATTGCAGAGGGAATCGCAAGACTGAAACCGATTGGGGTTATAAAGGGGTGAATGTGAGATGACAGAATACAGAGGAACTTTCTATTTAAACGGAGAATATAAGAAAGGCATTTATTATACCGACGAAAAGATATTTGAGGAGAACGAAAATATAAAAGAAGAAGTTTTCTACATTCCAAAACCAATTAATGCCCATACGCACATTGGAGACTCATTCATCAAGGACGAACCAACTGGTTCGCTTGAAGAAGTAGTTGGCCCAGGTGGGTTCAAGATTAAAAATCTAAAAAATGCTGGCAACCCAAAAATAGTAAAGGAGATGAAAAACACCATTTCATATATGAAGAATATTGGAACAGGCAGTTTTTTTGACTACAGAGAAGCTGGATCAAAATCTATTGAAACATTAAGGGCAATAAGGGAGGCTGAGCCAAACGCTATAACGCTTGGAAGACCAGAAAATATTGAAGATCTTGAAACAATCAAGGATATAATACAGGGAGTTGGGTTTAGTGCAGTTTCTGATGATGATAATGATTTAATTATATCAATAGGGAAAAAAGCAAAGAAAATGGGGCTCATAGTGTCAATTCATTTTAGTGAAAAAAGGCAGGAACCCATAGGGCCATTATATGATCTCAAACCGGACCTTCTGATTCACTGTACAGCCCTGAAAAAAGATCAGCTTATTCCCCTGAAAGAAATCACTGATAATATTGCAATAACACCAAGGTCAAATTATTTTTTTAATATAAGACCGGATTACAGTGTCTTTGTTGAAAGTGGATTTAACCTCATGCTTGGCACTGATAATGTAATGACTGTCAATCCAAGTATCTTTGAAGAAATGGATTTCCTTTATAGAATACAGAAAAATACTAGCAGAATCTCGCACGAAGACATAATGAAAATGGCGTTTGAGAACCCATATAACTTCCTCAGGCAAATGAACATAAAAATTCAAAAGAAATGGCTTAAGTTCAGTGGAAAAATTCCAACGCCATATCAGATAGTAACCAAGTTTCATCTTATGAATCCTGTAGAAACTACGGAAATAGAACTTTAAAAGGAATGTTTATAAGTATGAGTTTATTTAGCGAAAAAGAGGAAGATCACATTGGACAGTAAAAAAGTGTTGTCAGCAATTCTGATAGCAGTATTTCTTGCGGGCATGGCAAATGTCACCGCAGCATCATCGTCAAGTTCTTATGCTCCCTCCACGTCCCATGTTAATCTCAACATGTATGTGATGGAAGGGAAAAATCAAGTTGGGTTCGCAGTTAACCCTGTAATATACATAAATGCCTCACAGGGTCAGTACACATTTACGGATACTGGCAACAGCTTAAATGTATCACTAAGTTATGGAAGTTATCTGGTAACGGTAATGCCTACACTTTCCATAATAGGTGGAGCGCATTATCTAACAAACAAGACATATTACTATTTGGATGTTAATTCTGCAAATCAGGCAGTTGCAATAAATTTGAAAGCAATTGTTCTCACATATTCAACGGTTAACTTAAAAAATCTCAATGGTGAAACCACGACTTTAATGTTTTCCACCACTGAGGGTTATAACTTTTTCACAAAGACAACAAATTCTTCATCTTTCAGCGCATATCTGCCAAATGGCACCATGTTCTATGCAAACAGTTACTACAACAGCGAGCCAAGTCAGGGAGTAACATCTCAAATTCTCACACTGGAATCAAAAAATACTGTCACCATAGAGCTTGGTAGAAGTGCCGTTAACTATTTCGGAGCAGTATACTCAAAATCAGGGTCAAAGATAAATTCGTTCAAAATAGTTGAGTTCAACTCAACAATAAATCATTATACAACTGTGTCATTTAATTCAGGCTTATACTATGTTAGTGCTCAGGGTGGTACTGAGTTCATGATAGCAGCTAATGGCTATAAACCGGTTTCAATTACCACATCTGGAACATTAACACTAATACCATCCACATCAAACGTTTTCAAGAACTATTCCCTAAGTAAGAATCTACAAACACTATCTGTAGTAACACATTACAACTTGAATTCAGGAACTGCTTTTCCTGATATGGCAAACAGTACAGTAATGAGTCTATCATATCAGGAGGCGTTGGATAATTTATCAACGGGGTTCGTGAATGATGTTGAAAATGTTGCAGGACATATGCCTGCGAACACATATTATTCATTCATGGCAAACAATTCCTATTATAATTTAACAAACAGCCATGTGGATATGAAAAGCCTGGTGTACAATAAATACAGCCTTAGCCTTTACACCTTTGCCAATTACACAAATACAAAAATGTCTTCAAAAGACTATAAGAATCTTGTATTGAAGGTTTATCAGAAAGGAACACAATATACTCCATCCACTGTAAACTATGTAACTTACATTAATTACAACAACATCAATGTTTCAGTCCAGTCCGCATCATCATCTGTTACCTATGGAAATCCATTTGAAATTATGCCAGTAAGCAAAAGTTCAATGGTAACTGTTTCCTTTGGAAAGGTTCAGAATCCATATTTCGTAAACTCAAATGCAGTAGTATATTACAAGGGAATGGTTACAACTTCTTCAGTAATTAACACAACTGCAAGAAACACACTCGTAGTGGTTCCATACAATACTATATTCTCAATTAACATGTCAAAGACTCTTTATAATCCAATTATAGGCCAATATCAGTATAAGTCACCAGTATCGTTTATGTGGAAAAATTCTACAACCAGTTACAATGGCTATAACTACAGCTTGAAGTTGATGAAAACTACAGAGTTCTTGCTTACTGGTATGGATAGCTCTGGATTCTCCAATGTTACTAATGTAACGTTCATTGTGCTGAAGAACACTGAATCACCAAATGTAAATTTTACATACACATTTAACGGCAAAGTTCACAAAGTGATGTCATCAACAGCTAACACAGGAACAGTATCAATAACGGTACCACAAAACTCACAGGTCACGTTCGACGCTTCACTGAGTTCCTTGAATCTTACCTATAACAAAGAAAAATACAGTGTTCAGTTAAGTTACAGTTGGATGTTTCCAAATTCAACACTTAAAGGTGCAACCGTAAACTACCAGTTTACAACTCCAACAATTAACGGAGTCCCTAAACTTGGAATGCTGAACGTTACCAGTGCAGGAAATACAACAAGGTCTGTTCAGATAAAGGCAATGGTCAATGATACAACAAATCCAAGTGCAGTTGTAACAATTCAGAATCCATCAAATAAGAATATTACTGCAATCCCAGCAGGTTCACCAGTGATACTGACAGCTAATTACTCAACTGACAAATATTATGGAAAATCAAAGCTTAGCTATAACTGGACATTCATGTTTGCAAACGGAACGAAAATACCTGCGAACACAGCAAATCTTACAATTCTAAAGTATGACAGTTCCTCCAGTGTCTGGAATAGATCAGCATGGGTGGAAGTTCAATTCAACCTTGTTGCAAAGATCCACATATCTCTAAAGGTTACGAACCCTGTACTGAGTGGTTATGATAACATTTCATACACAACTACTTACAGTGGACCAAAACTGCTTGTTAGCGGTGTTCATTATTCGGGAACTTTCTCTCAAGGTGTTACAAAGGAGGTTCAGGTAAACGTTACGAATCATGGTAAAGTATCTGTTACAGGGCTTACCATAGTTGTATACGATAATGGTGCTCTTTTGAAAAGCAAATCATTCACACAAACTTTGGCAGTTAACCAGACCAGAACATATGATATTAACATATCACTGGCTAATTCTGGTTCACAGAGCCTGTCGTTCCAGGCCTCTAACTCAGCGCAGCCAAACTTTGTACAGAAGGATGGCCAGTTAGTTAAGACTGTAAGCGTTGGTGTGTCATCTGATAGAGTACTTCTGGTTATAGTTGCAATTATAGTAATAATACTAATACTGGCCCTACTGTATTACAGGCTCACAAAGGGAAAATTCCCAGGCGCAGCAAGAGCAAGGCAACAATCACTCCCACAGTCCAATCAGAAAAAGATAACAGACCAGAAGCAGGTGCCAAAGAAGGACAGTAACACAAAACAATAACCCATTATTTTTTACAATTAAATTTATTAATAATTTATTTTAGAGTTCACTAAAGTTTGGAAGATTCTCCAACAGGTAAGAGTCTTTAAATATTTCTAATCCTGAGGCTGTCCTTCCTGAGAAATTGCATCTTCAGGCGTAACATGATACCTTTCTCTCTTGTGACATTGTGGACACTTTACCGAGAAAGAGTAAGGTCCCCACCTGAAAATCAAACCTAACGATGTGTCAGAAAGACTATTCCACTCAGAATAATTCACATTGAATTCATTTCCGCAATTGGGGCATTTTACATGATATAAACCGGACAAATCTATCATATCAGAATTTTTTTAAATTATTTAAACTATTGACTATTATTATCTAAGCTCTTTGAGCTATAATCTACAGTATTAATATACCTCTTACATCTTTTTCACATTCTTAATTCCAACAATTTGTGAACTGTCGTCAATAATGTTCATGTATGTTTTCAGGATGTTTAATCTTCTCTCCTGTATGCCTGTTTCCTCACCGAGTACCTTACATTTCTCGTAAAATGTAGTGAATTTTTTAGATAAATCCAGAATATAACCGGTAATGATATCTGGTCTCAGGCTTTTTGTTGCGTTCATTATTTTATATGGATATTTATACATCTCAAGAATGAGATCATTTTCTTCTTTTTCAATGTTTTTAGATGACGCTCCCCCTGAACTAGATTTTACCTTTTCCATTATGCTACTTGCCCTTGTATAGGAATACATAATAAAGGGAGCAGTTTCTCCATTGAAATCCAGGGCATCTTCCCACTTGAATGTAATGGGTTTTTGCATATTGATCTTCAGCATATAGAATCTTAGGGAAGAAACTGCTATATCCCTGCTTATTTTGTCAACATCCTTTTCTTCACTATATCTACTCAGCACTTCGTTTCTGGCCTTTTCATATAACTTCTCATAAACTTCCTTCACGGTGACACTCGTGCCCTTTCTTGTAGACATTCTTCCAGATTCCAGATTTACCATGCCATAATACACAAAATCAAGGGAATTCTTATAGTCAAGGAGCTGATGCATAACATAATCCATGATCTTTCCATGTTCCTTATGATCTTCCCCTACCACAACAATGCATTTGTCATACTGTGAGAATTTGTACATATGGTATGCAATATCTCTTGTTACATAGAGACTTGTACCGTTCTTTCTTTTGACAAAAATCTTCCTGACATTGGGGACGTCTATGTATAATGCCCCATTTTCGTCCAGTATATACTCTGATAGATCTTTAATAACTTCTTCTGTTTCTCCAGTAACAATAAATTCTGACTCCCATGTGAACTCATCCATCTTTATGTTGAGGAGTTCTAGATCAGAAACAATATCATCCAGCATTATCTGGGCTATATTCTTGATCTGATTTATGAGGTCATCATCCCCTTTCTCATATTTCTCCATTAGTAATTCTACTTCTTTCTCGTCACCTTTTTGTTCAAAATATTCATAAATCTTTTTATATCCATCTAGCAGGATTTCCTTTGTTAATGTCTCACCTTTGTGGAATTTCTCATAGCCGAGATACAGTGATACCATCTGTTTACCGGAGTCGTTTACATAATACTGAGTGACAACCCTGTAACCATACCTTTCCATCAGTCTTGCTATGGAATCCCCTATTATGGAATTTCTAATTCTCCCCATATGTATGGGACCAGTGGGATTTGTGCTTGTATGTTCAACAGATACCCTCTCTGGATCCTGAAATGATTCAGGAAAAGATCCCGTGGTTTGAAGGGATTCATGCATGGCATTCAGGAGATACCAACCATCTGTAATGATATTTATGTAACCATTTTCATATTCCAGGGATTGCACAAATGGAAGTTTCTTCAGCTCATTCATTATTGCATTTAATTTAGTATCAAAGTTATCAACCGTTTTCTCATATCTTACCAATCTGACTGTAATATGTGCATGTTCAGTCTGATCAAAAATCACATCCTTCTCATCCAGATTCTCGATGTGTTTTCTGGCTTCAGACTTTGTTAATTCCAATATGTCCTGAAATAAAAGCATGTTTTGAAATCAATTGGTTGCTAATAATCCTTATTCCATTTCCTCCTTAAATCCAAGAGAAATTAAATCATCTATAAATGAAGGATAACTCTTGTTAAGACTTTCAGGATTGCGTACAATGAATTTCTCTGATACCATAGACTGAGCCAGAATGGTCTCCATAACAATTCTGTGATCTAATGAGATTGGGAGTGCAGGTGAAATATCGTCTCGGCATGGACTAATATACAGAGTTTCGTCTTCGTCAGTTACATCCGACCCAAAGGCTTCAGCTATTTGAATAATGGCCTTTTTCCTGTCACTCTCCTTTCCTGATAGTCTATCTGAATTTTTAATGCTGGCTCCCTTTTGGGAAAACATTCCAAGAAGGGCTATAACTGGTGCCAGATCTGGATTTATGTTGACATCAACCTCAAGCATACTAGTAATATCTTTTTTCATGGCAATTATTGAATTTTCTCCATATTGCAGGAGTCCATTAAGCAAATTTAGAATATTTGCATCAGGTTGCATGCTTTCCTTTTTCAGATTATTTATCTCTATTCCTTTTCCTGATAGTAATAGTCCAGCTGCAATAAGGAACGAGGCTGATGAATAATCCCCTTCTATATCAAATGAAGTATTCATTTCATTCAGCGTTCCATTTATAATGAAATCACTTCCGGTTCTTTTTATGGTCAGTCCTAATTTTCTAAGTATATCTACAGTCATATTTAGATATCCTTCTGAATTAATCTCTCCTTCAATATGTACTATCTTTTCGTCGAGGGGGTTGAGTGCCATGTATAAAAGAATAGAACTGGTGAACTGTGAACTGAGTTCTCCATTTATGGATATTTCATTCACATATATGGCATTAGTCCCATCAAAAAGGAGTGTTCTACCATTCATTGAAAATCTGCATCCAATGCTTTCCAGTGAAATTATAAGTGGTTTCAATGGTCTTTCCAAAAGCTTCCCTTCAGTCTCAATTGCGCAACTGCATCTTCTTGATGCAAGAAGACCAAGTACCATTCTAAGAGCAGTACCAGATTCTCCAACATTTATTAACTCCGGATTAGTGAATGAACCATAAATATTGTAATATTTTCCGTCCTTTATTATCTTCATTCCGTTAGAACTGCATATTCCCAGTGCAATTATCTCGTCATCGCATCCAGAGATCGGTCCAATTCGTTTGTGACCCGGAAGGAATGCAGAAAGCAATAAAACCCTCTGTGACATGCTCTTGGAAGAAGGGGCATCCACCTTTCCATTTAGTTCTTGCGGAATTAAAATCCTACTCATTTTTCCACTCATGAGATGAAGGAATGTTTGTACTCGAGGCAACAAGAAAGCCCACATTATCTTTTTTGAGAATTTCCACGTCTCTTTCCAGTGTTTTTGGGTTTTCATACTGAAGAAAGAGAGAAGGCCCTTTACCATTTATTCCCATAATGTTGAATCTGAGTTTGTTCAATATCTCACCCGGCATATTGATACCTGATATTGTTCCAAGATAAAATCCATTCATGATGGCAATATCCTCGAAGTTGTATGAATTCAGTCTCTGAAACATTCTCTCATATGCATTCCTGAGGAATGATAGATCAATCTTGCCAAAATCATAACTCGATCTTCTTCCTTTCGAGGTTATTATTATGTAATGTTTTTCCTTAATCCTGTAATGCCTGAGCAGCCTCGCATTCCTGTTATCTGTTATGCACAATCCACCAAGCACCGAAGCATATAGATCATCAGATGCTCCAGTGGCTGAGACTCTTATCTGTCTTGATATTCGGCTTGATACTGTCACAATATCTTCTATTTCCATTTTAATGTCATTGAATAGGGAATAAGCCTTCACAACTCCAGAAACCAGAGCACTGCTGCTCTTAAGCCCCATCCCTGAAGGTATCTTCCTGTTTACATCTATCTGCAGTTCTGAATCCTTCCCATACTGGCTTTTCAATATGGAAAGCATCCTCCTTATATTCCACTGGTTTTTCTTTGCCTCCCCTTTTCTTGCCACTATCTCCATCTGATAGTCCAGTGCCATTGCTGCCCCTTTCCAGTTCACGAAAGCACTGAGAACAGATATCCCCGAATTCATTTTCAGGATAAGCGTTCCGTCATCCATTTTAAAGTATCACCTCTTGCCCTGCTGAATATTTCCCTTTCGCATTCATCCATGAAAAAGATCCTGTAAGTCTCTTCTGCCTGTCTGAAGAACATATCCCTGCCATTGATTGCCCTGCCTCCACTTTCAGCAGCATATTTCATGAATTTTGTTTCATCATACTGGTATGTGAGATCTATGGCAGTGGCCTTTTCGTCATAAAAATATGGAGAGAACGGTGATTGGTCATCTTCATTCATTCCCAGTGGTGTGCAATTGATCAGGACATCATATTTTTCCATATCATCGTAACTTCTAATTTTCATGTTCCCGTACTGCCATGTTCCCTTAATTTTTTTTCTGGTTATTTCTGGATTTCTGGTAAATATATGCATGGTGTCAGGGCTAAAGTTTGTAAGTATGTAATAGATCATTATTCTGGCAACTCCACCAGCTCCAGCTATAGCAACTCTTTTTCCATCAAGACTCACACCATTCTTAGTGAATAGCTCCTCGATTCCAGCATAATCTGTGTTGAAGGCTGTAAAACCATTTCCCTCACGCTTTATAACATTTGAAACACCAGCCTTCCACACAAGCGGGTCCCTGTTTTCAGTATACCTGAGGATATCTTCCTTATATGGAATTGTCACGTTGAAGCCCTGGAAGCTCACATCCATTTTTTCCATCAACCGTTTCAATGTTACAGGACTGACATTTATTGCTGTGTAAATATTATTATTTTCTTCCAGTTCGAATATTCTGTTGAATAGAACCTCACTCCAGGACTTTCCAACGGGTGATCCAAGAAGTCCGTACATCATCTCACATCATTCTCCCTGCTTTTAAAAACAATTCCTTGAAAACCTCTATTTTAAGTTCTGCCATATTTGTCATTCCCGGTTTAGTGGCCATTGGAATTGTAATTTTTCCATTTCTTATTTTCTTGTCATTCATTATGTATGAAAGGCTTCCATCAAGCATTTCATCACTGACCTCTATCTTATTTATGCCATATCTCTTCATCAGTTTGTTCATTATACTTATCCCATCATACTTCATCATTCCATAGATCTCTGACATCTTCATTTCATACATAATTCCATATATCACTGCCGCTCCGTGGGTTATACTGTTTCTGGATATTGCTTCAATTCCATGTGCTACTGTGTGCCCAAAATTCAGTACATATCTTCTTCCCAGAAGTTCATATGGATCTTGATTACACACTGAAGCTTTTATATCTGCGTTTTTCACTATCAGATCTCTGAGAATATCTCCATTCTTCACACTTTCCATATCATTATTCAGGAGCGTTTCAATTATAGTGTAATCCATGGAAAATCCGTGTTTTATTATCTCAGCCATGCCCTCTCTTATAATCTGATCATTTTTCATCAGAAAGTCAGTATCAGCCACTATTCTTTCAGGGTTCCGGAATGTTCCTATGGCATTCTTTACTCCAGAAAAATTTATTCCGTTCTTTCCACCTATGGAACTGTCAATCTGTGATAGTAGAGTTGTTGGTATTGCTTTCAGTCTCAGTCCCCTCTTGTACGTGGATGCTATGAAACCAGAAAGGTCACCAATGGTACCCCCTCCTATATATGTCAGGTAGCTGTTCCTCTCCACTTCTCGTTCCATTAAAATCCTGCAGACTTCTTCATAGTTATCAATTCTCTTTGAATTTTCACCATCTTCAACAAAGATAATTTTTCCTTCTGAAAACCTTTTTATCTTCTCTGGGTAAATATTACTTATAGTTTCACTTACAATGAATGTTCCCTCATCGTTCTCAGCTTCTATTGCATTTTTTCCGCATACATACTCAGTTTCATCATATCCTATGGTAAGCTTCTTTCTCACTGTTTCTCCACTCATGTTGCCCACCTTTTCGCGTTGAATTTCGCGGAAAAATTACATTTTTTCATTTTTTTTCTCATGCCAAAGCTTATTAAGGGAAATAAGAGTTTTCAAATTTATGTACAGAGGCTCACTGACCATAATTGTATACAATTCATTCTCTGAGATAGCTCAGGAACAAATACTGGAGAAATTCGAAGGTGTTGATTCACTAAACCTTCTTATAACCGATGGAATAATGCTCTCCCCTTCATTCCTCTCACATCTCTCAGTCAGAAATGTTAAGATACAGAGAATACTTACATCTCACCAGCTCATAAGGGTGATGGGGGAGCAGGAGACAACAGCATGTGCTATGGTTCTTAATAGCAGGGCAGTTGAGGACTGGGATTCAGAATCTGTAAGCTATATGATGGATGCAATGGCCGTATGGCCCATCACCCGTGGACTTTTTGCATTCGTTGAATTCATTGGGAAACCACCCATAAGTGTGAGAACAAACCACTTAATGAAGAGAGCATTTTACATGCCAGATACAGGGGGTGATGAGAAATGGGCAGAAACACGTACACGTCAAGGCAGGTTATGGAAAGTCTTGCAAAGGCAATGAAGTCCATGGAGAGCTCCATGCCTGAAAGAGACAGGAGGTTATTTGATGAAATACTCCTCATGGGTAGGATTCATGCCTCTCAGATGGACCTTTCAAAGTTATCTCCAGAGACAGCCTTTCTCATATCAGTAATCATGGAAATGATGGATAGAATAGATCATGGGCAGTAGAACCATAGTCAATCTTACAGCAGGGAAAAATCCTGCACTCTGGATTTATGAAAATGGCAAAATACAATATGAAAAGATCCACTGGAGGAACTGGATATTCGTCACCGGAGACCAGTTTGATATGGAATTTCTTGAAAGGCAAATGGAAGATGCTGGAGATATAGTTTATGAACATTCGGTGGAAAGAGATGTATATTCAAGAATTGAAGGTTTGAGAATCTATATACCACAGATCAGGGAAAGGGAATTCATAAAAATAATAAAGGGCATAGGATATGGAAGGAAATTCAGGATATATAATGGTCTCCTCGATCCTGGACTGAAGATCATGGCTGCCAGTAATTTAACCTATTTTTCCATAGAAAACCCTCTGGATCATGATCCAGAAATACCCTACATGAAGTTCAATGTTAAATACAACGGATACAGATGGAAACATGCTGAAATAAATGGTGTGGAATTCACCAACGAAATGGATGCCATGAAATTCTTTATGGATAATTTCCAGCGTTTTCCCATAATAATATACTACGATGCAACTTCAATGGCAACATTCCTTTCACGCATAGACATGATCATCGGTAAGAGGATAGGATACAGAATAAGTGGTGGCAGATCATTCATGTCATATGGAAGAGTCTCATATTCCACACCTTCAATACACATAAATGGAAAGATATCAATAAATGGGAATTCTTTCATGTATGAAGAAGGCGGCATTGAAGGCATATTTGAGATAAGTCGCATAACCGGGCTCTCTCCAGAGACAGTATGCAGGGTAACACCTGGAACTGCTGTATCATCACTGGAAAACTACGAGGCCATAAGATCAGGGATTCTTATAATTACAGACAAGGATGATCATGAAGATCCAAAGCCACTGAGTGTTTTCATGGAAAGTGATCGTGGAGGATACGTATTTCAGCCGCTCCCGGGATTTTATCGAAATGTTTACGAGATTGACTTCTCGTCAATGTATCCATCCATAATGCATCATTTCAATATGTCACCAGAAACAATAGGGACAGATAAACAGGTAAAACTCCCTGGGGATAATCCATACAGTACCAGCGTTTTGAAAGGATTCATCCCCTCATCACTTGACATACTGCTCAAGAGGAGACTTATATACAAATATAATAAGAGGATAAGAAGAGATTTTGAACTGAGGGATAAGGTTCTGAAATGGCTTCTTCTAACATCCTTTGGATACACAGGTTTCAAGAACGCAAGGTTTGGAAAGATAGAGATGCATGAAGCCATAACTTCCGTTGGAAGATGGGCACTTGAGACGGCCATGAGGATAGGCGAATCTGAGGGTTTCACCCCCATACATGGAATTGTGGATTCACTGTTTATTCAGGGAAATGGGAACATACAAAATCTTCTGAAAAGGGTGAGGAAGAACACATCCATAAATATAGTGATGGATGGATACTATAAGTGGATGGTGTTTCTGCCAGCAAGATCTGGTCTTGGTGCGTTAAACAGATATTTCGGACTGAAATATGACGGGAGCTACAAGGTGAGAGGAATAGGGATTAGACGTTCAGATTCTCCGTCACTGGTAATAAGGGCGCAGCAAGATATACTGAGGCTACTTGAAGAACTTGAGCCGGGGGTAAATGATCACTCCATATACACAAGATATATAGAATTAAAAGACAGATATGTAAGAAACATTGACAGATTTCCGAAAAGCGATTTTTCACTCACTCTGAGGCCGTCAAAATATTATGAGGATTATATGATTAAGAACATACAGAAAGCATCAATGGAATCGCTGATGGAGGATGGGATCGAGATCATGCCAGGGCAATCCATGAATGTAATAATCAATGATTCAGTAAAAAAGGTTGTTAACTTTGATGATCAACCGGTTGACAGGAAGTTCTACACCAGGATTCTTCTTAGAAACTTTGAGCCATTCGATTTTCTCTTCTCCAAACTCATTGTAAAAAAGCAATCAGATCTTTCATGGTGGTTCTAAATCTTCATTCTATTATTTCAAATATTTTCTGTATAAGGACTGAAACTGGTAGATCGCCCATGAAAAATCTCTTTTTAACCCCCTTTCCCCTGCCTAAACTTTCCCTCACACCCTCAACTATATCAAGAGATTCCAGGTGTCTTATTGCCCTGTAGATAAGAGGAAGATCTGGGATTGGTTGATCCCTTGTTTCAAAATTTACTCCTATCTGATCGGTTATATGTTCCATGGTTGCATCAATGTTTCTTTCAAGTATCTGACAGATAGACAGGAGGATCAGCAGTTCTTTCTGATCCAGTTCCATCAATTTACTTTCAGTAATATACGGGTTGATCATTGCAGAAGCCTTCCTGACAGTTTCCATGTCAATTGTCCTTCGATTATCATATTCACTGATGAATGCAGCTTTCTGCAATATTTCTATGGCCATCCTTGCACTTCCAGATCTTTCGCTTATGGACGCTATGCCATCAATTATTTCTGGCTCAATAACACCATCATAAAGCGATTCCTTAGACCGGTGATCCAGAATGCCTGAAAGATCTGACGTTGAATATTTATTAAATTTCATTTCGTTGAAAATACCGATTCTTCTGATCTCCCTGGATGTCATGTGCAGTGCAGGGTTATCAACTGATGCGAGGATCAGACCCATCCTAAGATCATAGAGCTCTGCCGACCTGAGCACATTGTATAATCCATCTGGATCAGTCTTTACAAGATTCAGACATTCATCCACAACAAGTATAATGGGCATGGAGGTAGATCTCTTGAGTGCCATGAATAGAGAATCAAATGGCTGTTTCTCGGAGACCTGTTTTCCAAGTGAACTAAGTATCTTTACCACAATTCTCTTGAAGGAACCTACTGATATGGCATTTTCATAGTGGAAATAACATCCAGTTTCCATGGATGCAAGAAATCTCAGTGTAACAGTTTTACCTGTACCTGACTGACCGTAGATAAAAATGTTGCTTGATAAACCTCTCATTACTGGAAATACCACATTCTTCCGTAAAGAATCTATCTCAATATCTCTGTTAATAAGGTACCCTGGAATATAAGATGTCTCCAGGGGTTCAGGATTTTTTATTATTTTTCCCAATTATGCTCTTGCAAGTGCCGATAGGGATGTGATTTCCCTGGAATGCTCTACTCCATAGTGCTTCACTTTCTCTATATCCACTCCCATCTTTGCAGCCCTCTTTTCGATGTATTTCATCATAAGATATCCACCACCGGAAATAAGTGATCCTGTTCCTATCCTTGATAAGAAGTTACCATCGGTGTCCCTGAAACCATCTCTTGTGGCCATTTTTGAAAGATGTCTGTAGGATGCATAGTAAACTGCCATCATATCCTTTGTGAGCATATTTGTGTTGAGCGATCTGGACTTTATTCTCCCAAGAGGAACATTTACAAGTGGTGTGACTGTAAACTCAAAAGGTCTGCCACCTTCAGAGTATGAGTTACTGAGTCTGTTTATCATTTCAACCGTTTGCCAGTTATCATCTTCAGTCTCTTCGTTCTGACCAACCTGTAATGTGAATGCCGGTCTCCAGTAATTCTTTGTTTCTACGTATACTCCCTGCCAGACAATATCCAGCCAGCTTCCGTCTGGACCAATTCTGAGTGGAAGGGTCTTGTTAGGCATATGTTTTTTGGCAAGTTCATCACTACCAGTCTCCACTCCTGTTTGGATACCTATCCAGTTCCTCGGTCCTGTTTTAAGTATCTTTGAAAGTTTTTCCATCATTTCTGGATAACCTGCAGGTATGGAAACACGTCCATGGGTCGGATTTGACGTCTTGATACCCTTAACATTCATTACTGCCGTTAGAAGTTCTGATAGTGCTTCTTCATTTGGTGCAAATAAATTGCCGTGCTTGTAACCGAAGAATTCATCTGAGTGAAGCCACCCATTAGTTATCCCGGCGGATGCATTTATCTCAAGTTCAGCAACGATATTTTCGGTAGGCTCATATCTAAGCGGTCTTAGTGTTACTTCACAGAAATCACACCCCACACCACAACCTCTCATAACTTCAACCATTCCCTTCATGGAAGGTGCAACAATTCTAGGTATCTCCTCAAGTCTCGGGTATGCTGCCTTGGAAAATCCTCTTGAAAGGAAAAGTGGATCATTTATTGTAACTCTTTTGAAGTTTTCATCATAACTTACAAAACCAGTTCTGAAAACATTTTTGTCTATATCACCTGATGCTATCTGATCAAATAACATTGGTGCAATATCATCTGCCTCACCTGAAAATACATAGTCGTAATGATATTTCTCTATCTCGTCTCTTAGAATTGTAAATTCCCATACTCCTGGTCCACCAACGATCAGTTTTGCCTTCTTTCCCTTCCTTACCACGTTGATTCTATCCATCAGTTTATCCCAGTCTCTCCTTACCCATGCATCGAGATTACCTCCAAAAAGTGCATAGTAGGACATTGTTGTCGGTCCGATACCCAGTGGATCCATAGTTGAAACAGCTATGATTTCCGTGTCATCCTTGATAAAATTCTCAAGATGATCTTCGTGTGCAACTGCTATTTCTTCTCTCTTGAATTTAGTAAGAAGACTGGCTTCAAGCTTCCTTATGGCATATGGTGCAAATACTGTTTCTCCATTTGGTTTAGCAGGGGGAGCAGGCCCCTTCAGGAATTTGTAAACTCTTTCTGGTATTGCCTTTCCAGGCGCACAGGGTAGAAAATCTAAAAGTGGAAAATTCCTGTATTCATAACTCAATGTGCTATCCGATATTAATACAAATCTCGTCATTTTTTCACCCTCAGTCAGTTAAAAACTTATGGTTCATAAATATTTTGAAAATACCGTTAAACATAAATAGATAAATTCGCATCGTATTTACCAGTTTTTTCATTACATTTAATTGATTTTTACTAAATAACATATCTTAACTACTCACATTTTTGCCAGACCGAAACCGGTTCCATCAGCTCCATCGTTAGATCCTATAACCAAGATCGTAACAGGATACACTGTGTTACTGTTTTCAGGATTGAATGTTTGCATATTTTCAAACGCAGTTAATGAAACCATCATTTTTAGGTTTATTATGGTATTATTCTTAAAGTTAGTCACTGTGATGTAATTGTATTTATCCGTTGAATTTACTACCAGTCCATTATAAGTGGATGACGTATTGATGAAAGATGTAAGGTTTGTTTGGCTACCAGAACCGGTTGAAACATTACCAAAGGAAAATACAGAAACAGTGGATGCGTCTGTCTTCACTGTTATGTTAAATTCTATGCATCCGGGACTTTTGACAAATACCAGATCCTTTTGTGATTGTGCTGCAGTAACGTTCAGATAACCGCCTGTTGTAGATAGGGCGGTCTTGCTGTTGAATATTGTCACATAAGTCATTCCAGAAAATACAACAAGAAGTGCCACAGTTAAAACTATAGCTCCTTTTCTGCCTAACATAAGATGTGATTACATTTGCATATAAAATAGTTATTAATATTTCATTACTTAATCAATTATGAATTAAGTATTTATACAACCCTGAAATACAAGCTTGATTAAAGATGGTTCAGTACAAATGGGTTGCATTATCCAATACTACACTTGGTGTTTTGATGGCTTCAATTAACAGCACCATTGTGTTAATATCCTTACCAGCTATTTTCAAAGGTATACATTTGAATCCTTTCCTGGGTTCATCTTTTCAATATCTGCTCTGGATACTGATGGGTTACATGATGGTAACCGCAGTGCTATTGGTTACATTTGGGAGATTATCAGATATATTTGGAAGAGTCAGGTTATTTAACCTTGGTTTTCTTATTTTTACAGTAGGTTCCATATTGCTTTATCTTACACCCGGAACGGGAGATACAGCGGGACTTGAATTAATTCTATTCAGGATGGTTCAGGCAGTTGGAGCTTCATTCTTATTTGCAAACTCTGCAGCAATCATAACAGACAGTTTCCCCGCAAATGAAAGGGGAAAAGCCATGGGGCTAAACCAGATAGCGGCCCTTGCTGGATCCCTTATTGGTTTAATTCTTGGAGGAATACTTGCTACAATATACTGGCGAGATGTGTTTCTGGTGAGTGTTCCGGTTGGTATTATAGGTACAGTATGGTCATATGCAAAGCTTAAGGAAACCTCAACACGTCACGAGAAACAAAAATTGGATATTCCAGGGAATATTGCGTTCGCTGGAGGTCTAACACTGATACTTCTCGGCGTAACTTATGGTCTTATGCCATATGATAACTCAAGCATGGGATGGGGAAATCCGTATGTAATTGCTTCAATGGCGATCGGCGTAATTCTGGTTATTGCATTCATATTCATAGAAAGGGCAGTTGAACAGCCAATGTTTAACCTCTCATTATTCAAAAACAGGGCGTTCGCAACTGGAAGTTTTGCAAGTATGCTACAGTCAATGGGAATGGGTGGTCTGATGTTCATGATAATCATTCTTCTTCAGGGAATCTGGCTACCATTGCACGGTTACAGTTACAGTTCCGTACCATTCTGGGCTGGGATTTATACCATCCCTATGATGCTGGGATTTGTGGTGTTCGGTCCAGTTAGTGGCGCTTTATCGGACAAGATAGGAGCCAGACTTATATCCACGGTTGGCTTAGTAATAAGTGCAGTTGCATTCCTGTTACTTGCAACCCTACCATATAACTTCGCGTACGTTCCATTTGCCCTGATGCTATTTATGATGGGATCAGGAATGGGAATGTTCGCTGCTCCAAACATAACAGCGGTAATGAATTCAGTAAAGCCACAGCTAAGAGGTGTTGCCTCAGGAATGAGAGCGACCTTGCAAAACACAGGTCAAACAGCAAGTATGGGTATATTCTTCACAATCGTTCTTGTATATCTAACAAGACTCATACCGGGTTCTTTCGGTCCTGCACTTGCAACATCCGGTGCACCTGTTCTCATACCAATATTTGATAAGCTGCCTCCAACCTCAGCACTGTTCTCAGCATTTCTTGGCTACAATCCAGTAGGTACAATTCTTTCAGAACCCGCACTGGCTGGATTAAGTGCCTTAATACCACATTCAGTAATCGTAACACTTGAAGGAAAGATATGGTTCCCAACTGCACTGGCAGGATCATTCATGACATCTCTAAGGATGGCATTCATAGCTGGATTCTTCATCTTCATTGTGGGAGCAATACTTTCAGCACTGAGGGGAAAGAGGGTTATATATGACGATTCCAAGAAGGAGGTTGTAAATGAATCTGGATCATCCTCTCCTTCACCATCTGTATCTCCTTCAACAGTGAAGACAGAGGAAGTAAGAAACTAAAATTTTAAAAATTTTAATAATAGATTTTAAACTACGCATAAATTATTACTAAATTAAAATGTCTTTCCACAATTTATAGAAATGGAAGAGTTCATTTTTAGAATGTTTCAATGCAATGAACGTTTTACTATTTGACATATTAAAATTATTTTATAATGCTCTGAATACAAAATTTCTTTGAATTGAGAGAGTTTAAGATAGTTTATACATCTAATAACCGATAAACATTAGACTTGAAAAAGAAAAGTAATTATTGTGAAAACTAAATTAAAATAACAGAAATGTATATATATAAAAGCATTTATATCTGTAATAAGGTAAAAATAAATCAGTATTAATCTATGTTCCTTGACTCTATATATTAAAAGGAGGTATACTTAATTGGTTAATAAAAATAAAATTATAACAGTGATATTGGTAATAGTTTTTATATTTGCTGGATACACTTTTTATCATTTGAGCGAACATAAAACTTCTCCAACCAACAGGGTAATACCCAAGGTAACATACCCTCCTGATTACAGGATTGTTTTCAATAAAACATTTACGGTGGATGGCAACGAAACGCTTGGTTGTATATACATAGGAGAATCTGTAAATTTTACAAATATAGTTTGTAGGACAAATGTTTCGGGGTTATTATTAATTAAGAGCGAAAATAAAACATCGGCAGCAAAAGAAATAGAAAACTGCATAGCAAGTTGCCTGACAGGAAAACCCGGAAGAAATTCTGGAGGAGGTACTGGGATGGTATATTCATCTCCTGAAAATTATGCCCTATCACCAAGAGGATACTGGAGAATATCTGCAAATAGAGTAACAGAAGGCTTTATCCATATTGTAGTTTGCAACTATGCAGGGAAATCTCTTTTCAAGTATCAATCTAATGTACTTGATAATTAACAACAAAATGAATTATAAATATAAATTTTTAAACAATTTCCATGTTAAATTCCGGAAGTAAACCCATCTTGAATGCTCTTTCGTAATACATTTTGAGTGCTTTCCTCCCCTTTTCTCCAAAATCAACAGAAAGATCGTTAACATACATTTGTATGAATTTTGTTTCCAATTCAAGGTCTTTGTATCTTGCGTACTTCATTGCATAAGTGGCAGCCTCTTCTACATGTTGCTGTGCGTATTTTATGGAGTTTTCGAAGTCCTTGATATAGTTGGCAATAACATCCTTTCCCAGGGACTTTCGTATTGCGTTAAAACCCAGAGGTACAGGCAGATCACCTGCATATGCTTTCCATTTATCATAGATTGCTGCAAGCTTTATCAAACCCTTATTTTGAAAGGTTAGCTGTTCATCATGAATAATTATTCCTGCCTGAATATCACCCTTAACAATTGAATCAGGTATTAGATCAAATCTCATGGGCCTTAGATCTGCATCTTTTTCAACAAACATTCTGAAAAGTAAGTGAGACGAGGTTCCAAGTCCCGGAGAACCTATAATCGCTTTTTTAAAATCTACTTCACTCTTACCAACCACTAAAGGTCCATAGGTGAGTCCAAAGCTTGCGCCTGATCTGGTCAGGGCATAGGTTTCATTCACATCGGCATATGCATTTGCAGATATGGCTGTAACATCGTACATTCCTGTTTCAGCCTCATGATTAAGAGTTTCTATATCCTTTATTATCTGTTCATACTCCATACTGGTCTTAATTTTTCCAGTGATCATCGCATAAAACATAAATGCATCATCCGGATCTGGTGTGTGTGCTACTGTTAATTTCATAATAAGGTATTTCTTGATTACATAAAAGAGGTTCGCAGAATATTTTAATTTTCTAATAAAGTTAATTTATTCTGCAATATTTTTAACAATTTTTTTAACCAGTTCCTGAACCTTAAGCATTGTTTCATCTGCATCTCTGTTTCCAACTAATCCCGCCATAGCCTCAGGTAGAAGCCCTATGACCTCACTTCCGTCTTTTGTTCCCTTTATCACAATCCTGCAGGGAAGCATGGACTCAAATCTGATATCTGTATTCAATATCTTTGAAGCATATTCTGGATTGCATATCTCAAAAGTTCTCAGAGGAGCATATTCATAACCCTTTGACTTAAGAACATCACTGGTCTTAATCTCAGCAAGTACACCAAAACCTGCTTCACTAACTTTTTTAGGGACTTCTGAACACAAATCATCAAAGCTCTTTTTACTCTTAATTCGAATTTCCACATTCATATAATAAAATTGCAGTATGATTTAAAAGCTCTTTCATTATTTTAAATTCCGTAGTTTCAGAAACCAGCCTTTAAAAACTGAGCTTTCTCTTATATAGGTGCAACAAATCTGTGTTTTCCGTGATATAATGAGCAAAATTGTAATCGCACTTGGAGGAAACGCCTTGATGGAGAGCGGTGATTCAAGGGATTATGAAACACAGGTAAGAAGGGCCGTAAATGCCTTTGAGTCATTGACTGATATAATCGTTAAGGAAGATGTCATAATCACTCACGGGAACGGTCCTCAGGTCGGAGATCTAATACTGAGAAATCAGTATACAAAGGAATTGCCTCCACCCATGCCTATGCATACCCTTGGCGCAATGTCTCAGGGTCTGATTGGAGAAATATTAATTGAAGCATATGAGAATGTAAGATCAAGATATGGCATTGGGAAAGAGGCAATAAATATACTAACAAGAACCATCGTGGACAAAAATGATAGGGCTTTCATGAATCCAACAAAACCTGTTGGAAGAGTTTATTCAGATCAGGAATACAGCGAACTAAAGAACAGCACAGACT